>JBCCRZ010000593.1:0-4263 GCA_039200855.1 Cyanobacteria bacterium P01_D01_bin.44
ATCCAAAAACTTAGCAACGGGCGTGTCATTGTTACCCTCGACGTGCATCAGGTGGGCTATGAGATGCAGATTACGGCCCGCCAAATGGGGCATCTGCCCCCGGTGGGTGAGCCCGTCCAAATTTTTACCCATTTTCAAAATCGAGACGATCAGCCGGTGCTCTTTGGCTTTAGCTCTCGGGCTGAGCGTGATGTCTTTCGTTTAGCTACCAGCGTCAGCGGCATCGGCCCCCAGATGGGCATGGCCCTGCTCGACACCCTTAGCCTGAATGACTTTATCCAGGCCGTGGTGTCAGGTAATGCCCGCGTCTTGTCCCGCACCCCCGGCGTGGGCGCAAAAACCGCCGAGCGGGTGATTTTAGAACTCAAAACAAAACTCTCTGAGTGGCGTCAGCAAGCCGGTCTGATCACAGCCCCCGCCAGCGGCCCCGCTTCGGCTGTGCAAGAAGATGTGGAAATGACCCTGCTAGCTTTGGGGTATTCCAATCGTGAGATTACCCAGGCCCTGGATGCGGTTGGACGCGACACCACCCTGAGCAAATCCGCCGATACTGAGGAGTGGATTCGCGAAGCGATTGCCTGGCTGAGTCGGTAAGCAGCCAGAAACCCGGTTTCCATTGAGCAGGGAAAACTGTAGCAAGGTATACTAATTGAGCCTTGAAATGGAACACCTCGCATGAAAAAAATTCTGGCCATTATTCGGCCTTCGCAGCTAGACGCCGTTCGAGATAGCCTGGTAAAGGCCGATATTGTGGGGATGACGGTTTCCAATACGCGGGGGTTTGGTCGGCAAAAAGGACAAGCCCAAAGCTATCGCGGTCAAACCTATAAGGTGGAGTTTTTGCAAAAGCTCAAGCTCGAAATCATCGTCCCTGATGACAAAGCTGATCTGGTGGTTGAGCGGGTGTCTGCGGCGGCCCGCACCGGGGAAATTGGCGATGGCAAAATCTTTGTGACCCCGGTTGAGGCGGTTTATCGTATTCGTACCGGCGAACGGGATGAGGCGGCGATTTAAGGTCCAGACCTGTACTCTTTGAAGTCTAGATGTGGACTCATAGAAATCATGAGGTATGCCAATATAGAACCATAAGGCTAAGGCAGCTTCTGTGACGACGACATTCCTCAAAAGTTCACAACCCACAATCAGTAAAGTCGAACTCCTCAGCAACTCAGGCAGTAGTCTTATTGAGCAAGATCGGCAGAAACTCGAAAATGCTTTCAGGTCGTCCAATCATTTTGAGACAGCCATTCAGGCTCGTCTCTTAAAGGACTGGGAAAATACATGGGAGCCTTTCTTAGCTCAGAAAACTGATCGATCTATTTCTTTAAAGACGCAGACTACTTCAGAATTGGCTAAACGCCTGAATGTATTCAGAGAAGAGCATAGTAGTCTTCTAAACCAGGATTTTTTAGGACAGATAGATTTTCTGTCCAATGCTTTCCTGACTGTCCAGGCTATATTGGATGGTCTTTCCTTAATTATTGAAAAACCAAAACGACAGGGAAAGCAGATTAAAGTTGTTGAGCTTCTCTGCAATGGGTATAAAATGATCGCCGATAATTTCATACCTTTTTCTGATTGGCTGGTTCGACAAGAAAGCGATCGAGAAGTTCTCAAATCGTTTTCAGAACTTGCTAATCTCAATGCTTTTAATAAGTGGTTCGGCACCCTAAAGTTTAGAAGCAAGGACGAGAGGGAGTTAGCCTCACGCTATAAAGCATCAATCCTCAGATCAATGAAGTCTATATTATGGGATTTAGATGCGACGTTGGGCCAGGCTGTAGTTCCTTGCGTACTTGATAGTGAGGTATTTTATCTTGATGCAGATTCCGCAGAAGGAAAGGCTCTAAAGCGATCGAACCACTTGGACTCAGAAGATCATGCTGATTGGATAGTCGTTGAACCTGATAGTGATATAAGCATCAAGATCCTGAGAGAACGCATAGAAGCACGTGGCTACAAGGTATCAACTGAAAATACATCCTCAAGTGCTCAGTGAAGATTTACCTGCTCTACCAAAGGATTTGCAGGTTGATTTCCAGAAGATTTTCAAGCCTGTTTTGCAACTTGACCCACATAATTGTGCTAGTTTGCCATGCCACGTTGTGCTAGTTTGCCATGCCACGACTTAAAGGGAAAGTTGCTCAACTGTAAGGCACTCGAAGTTGCATTTGAGGGTGACAAAAATGAAAATCGATTAGTCTACAGGATTTTTGAAAAACCTAGTCCACGCCATGTGGCAATTCTCAGCTTTGGTAAGCATGATCTGGCATACGAAATGGCGCAGGCTCGTCGTAAGAAAAAGTGAGTTTACATCTCCTCCAGGGCTGCCTGTGCCGCCTGCTTCTCGGCGTCTTGCTTCCGGCGACCTGTCCCCTGACCATAAGCTTTCCCCTGAATTCGCACTTCTGCGGTAAATTCCTTGGCGTGATCGGGGCCGCTTTCTTGAATGATGTGGTACTCGGGCACGACACCCACATGTTCTAAAGCCCAGGTTTGTAATCGGCTTTTGAAATTGACCTGGAGTGCGGTTCTTAGGGTGTCTGGTGCGACTTCATCAAACATCGGCCATACGTAGTCGCGGATCGCTTGGATATCATTGCCCGTATCAAGAAAATAGGCTCCAACGATCGCCTCAAAAGCGCTACATAAAAGTCGATCACTTTTGCGACCACCGCTATTTTCAGCGCCCAGACTCAGTCGCAGGTGGTGCTGTAGGTCAAGCGCTTTTGCAAAGTGACTGAGCTGGTCTTCATCTACTAGAGCCGCTCGAAGGGGGGTGAGCTCTCCCTCGGGGCGATCTGGATAGCGGTGGAATAGGTATTCACCGCTAATAAACGTCAAAATGGCGTCGCCAAGAAACTCTAGACGCTCATTATCTGGTCCTTCCGATTCGTGCTCTTTGGCGTAGGACTTATGGGTCATCGCCTGTTGCCAAAGGCCCATGTCTTGAAAGGGCGGTATATAGAAAATTTCCATTTTTTATACCCGACTATCCACCCAGGCTTCTATGCCGTCGGCCAGGGTTTTGGCGAGTTCTCGCTGGGCGGTGGGGTCTGTAATCCACTCAAATTCGTTGGGGTTAATCATAAATCCCAGCTCTAGCAACACACTGGGGGCGACGGCGGGGCGAGTCAGGGCTAGATTGTTCCAATAGACGCCGTAGACGGGGCGGTCGAGCTGCTCGACCAGATAGTTATGTAAAAACAGGGCCAGGTCGTGGGCCTGGGGATGGTACCAAAAGGCCCCAATACCGGCGGTGTTGAGGGCATCTCCACTATCAGGTAGGGCGTTGTAATGAAGACTCAGGGCCAGGGTGGGCTCTTCTCGATGGATGATATCCACCCGGTCCTGGGGAAACAAATCATCGTCGCCCTCACGGGTCATGATCACCGTTGCCCCCCTGGCCCGCAGCTCATCTCGCACTAGCTTAGAGATCAGCAAGGCCACATCTTTTTCGGGGTAGCCGTTGGGACCGCGAGCCCCCAGATCTTCGCTGCTGCCGTGGCCGGGATCAATGAGAATGCGGGTACCTTGCAGAGGCGCGGTGGATTCACCGGCGGGCGGATGGCGTAGGGAAAGGATCAGGCTAGATCCTTCGTAGCGAAGCTTATAGCCCCACTGCTGAGCGTTCTTAAAATGAAACGTATAGGAGGCTTTGTCTGGCAAAATCGGCTGCCAGTCCATGCGCTCGACCACCGGGTCATCTGAGAAATAAATCGTGTCGGTTTGGGGGGTGGTGTTGTGCAAAATCAGAGTGAGACTAGCGGTGTCTTGCTCAACGCTCATGGGTACGGGCACCAGCATGGGAAAGATCACCTCGGTCCAGCCATCGACTTGCTGCGATCGCACCCCTCGAATAATCGTCTGGGGCGGTACCGGGCTCTCAAACACCCGCACTTCGCTCTCCCGAATCCAGGCACCGTAGTCCAGACGAACCCACTCGCCCTCGCGCCCGGTAATCGACGCCTGGGTGCCCTCGGGCAGCGGCGTCAGCCGAGAATAATCGGTGCTGGGGCCCGTGCGAGCAATCCCTGAGTCAACAGTCACCTCGGCCACGTCAAAGTTCACAGGGGAGAGGATACTGACCGAGCCTGCCCCGACCTGACTCACGGTTTCGCCATCCAGAGTAAGGCGAAACTCCGGGCTACCGAAGTCGCCGGGTTGGTTAAAGGTGGCACAGCCGCCGTACTGGGTTGCCGTCACCTCAATGGGGGCGGTTTGATCGGTCAGCACCGCATAGTTGGGCGGTAGCTCAGCTCC
>JBCCRZ010000594.1:0-4260 GCA_039200855.1 Cyanobacteria bacterium P01_D01_bin.44
AGCCACTGACGCAGGGATTTGCTCGTAGGCAGGGGGCCGAGTTGGATCACGCAGTCGGGGACAGGCAGCTGCTCTGGGTTACGTAGCAGGCTGTCGTAGGTGGTGATCAGATTTGGGGTGAAATGGGCGTAGTTGCGCAGGGGGGAGAGGGCCTCTGCGAAAACGGGCCAGTTTAGGTAAGTAGAAAGGCGACTAACGGCCTGACAGTAGATTTGGGGATGGTTAGGATTGGCGGGTCCAGCAATCATCACACCCTGCACGGGGTGATGGGCACTGCCGAGCCAGGTTTGCCAGGGGATTTGATCGGGCGCTAACTGAGGAACTGCGATCGCCGGAGGTGACACTGCTGAGAAAAACCTATCTTCGTCAAAGGTGCCTTCTAATGCCTGGGCGGCTGATTCTGGTAGAGGTGGCAGCGGATCGCGAAAGGGGCAGTTGAGGTGGATAGGGCCGGGGCTGGGAAAGTGCGATCGCACCCATGCCTGCACTAGGGTCTGCCGCAAATAGGCCAACTGCTCTACCTTAGCCTCAGGAATCGCCACCTCGGCGTACCCATTCGCAAAGCGGCCAAACAGTTTTTGCTGATCGATGGTTTGGCCCGAGGCACAGTCCCGCAACTCGGGGGGGCGGTCGGCGGTGAGGATAATGAGCGGCACTCGACTTTCTCGGGCTTCGATCACGGCTGGGTAAAAGTTAGCCCCTGCCGTCCCCGAGGTACAGACCAACACGACCGGTTGATGCAACCGCTTGGCGCAACCCAGGGCAAAAAAGGCAGCGGAGCGCTCATCTAAAATCGGAATTGCCTCGATGGCAGCGTGCCGAGCCAGAGCCACCGTCAACGGCGTCGAACGAGAACCGGGACACACAACAGCAGTGGTTAATCCTAGACGCACCAGGGTCTCAACTGCAACCGAACCCCAAAGCGCATTGGTATTGCGATAGTCTAAATTCATCTTTGGCCATATCGCGATTCTCCCTACCTCCCCGTCAGCTGAGCGCTGTCGAAGCTCACCTTCCCACCAGAAGCACTCCTGCTCTACCTGGAAACAGTCATAGATTTACACCAAAGAGCCTAGCAGAGCCTGCAATTTTAGCTTGATTTCCGCCATTTCCCGATTGGGGTCAGAGCCGTTTACAATCCCGGCTCCGGCATAGAGCCGGGCCTGGCGACCGTCAATCAGGGCCGAGCGAATGCCGACAATAAATTCGCTATTGCCCTCGGCATCAACCCACCCAATGGGCGCGGCATAAAGCCCTCGACCAAAGCCCTCTGTCTGTCGGATCAAGTCACACGCCTCTACCCTGGGCAGCCCTGCCACCGCAGGCGTCGGATGCAGCTGTGCCAGGATTTTAAGGGGGTTGGTCGTGCGATAGAGTCGGGCTCGAATAGGGGTATGCAAATGCTGAATATTAGACAGTTTCAGCAGCTTAGGTTGATCCATAAACTCAGGCACAAGTCCCTGCGATCTCAACTGTCGGGCAATAAACTCCACCACCACCCGATGCTCATAGCGTTCTTTATTGGTTTGTAATAACTGCTGCCCTAGCCGAATATCTGCATTTGGGGTTTGCCCTCGGGGGGCTGACCCCGCCAGCGCATCGGTCTCCAGGTTTCCCTGGCGAATGCTCAACAACCGTTCTGGGCTAGCCCCCATAAATTCTTGCCCCTTGCCATTACCGAGGGCGAAAATATGGCAGTCCGGATGCTTTTGTCGCAGCGCCGCTAGCGAAGCAGGGACATCAAACGCGGTGGCTGAAAGCACTTCCATCTGCTCTGCCAGGACGACCTTGTGGAGTTGGTGAGTCTCCATGACCGAGAGCGCAGTCGTCACTGCCTGGCGAAAGTCTCCAATATCTTTGACAACCTTAAAGATGCGCTCGGTGGCTCTACCGTCAAAACCATCACCCCGTCCTGAGCACTTAGCCAGGTCAGTGATCAGCTGGAGCTGCTGCCCCACCTCTTCGGCCAACCGCGCCACATTGTTGGCATCATCAATCAGGCAGTTAAAACTCACCACCGACCGCCGCAGGTTAGTCTCAATTTGCACACGGGGCACAAACACCTGGGCAGCCGCAAATAGAGCGTCCGGGGTAGGGACATCATCAAAAAAGGTAAACCCACAAAAGAAATAAGGGCTCGACTGAGGCGAGCTTAGAGACAACCCCTCAGGCAAACTCGCGTAGAGAATCCGTTTGCGCCATACGTCAATAAACTGTTGAATCCGGGCAAACCGAGAAGGACCGGACGCTTGATATGCGATCGCAGTATCAAAACCCACCACCGAGCGCTGTTGAGCCACATCATCGTAGTAACAATACACTTGCCCTGGCTGTCTCAAAGCCGCCAGCAAAACCCACGGGGCGATGGGCGCAAGCGTAAAACTGATGGTGGCCAGTTTAGAATGCTGAGCACGGTCCGCTTTTTTCTGACAATCCGATAAAAATTGATAAACTTCCTTGCACTTCTCAAATAAATCAGTTTGGTAGGGAGCAACCGGCATAGAAGAGGACAAACAGGTCTATATATCCCTACAGGTAACACAGATTGCTACTGCCCCACTACAAGAATTTTGGTCACCGTCAGGCGTGTAGAACCCTGCTTAACATAAAGTTTTTGGCAACTCAATTTAAAAATTTGTATTATTGGGGTAACCCTGATTTCAACACCTAATATTTGCTATGCCGGCTCTCCGCCCTTCTCGCTCGGTGCTACTGAAAGTAGCCCTTGCAGCCACCTTTGGCATTTTGATACCTGGCTTGCTGGGCCATCAGCTTTGGCAGCAACGAGAAGCTCAAAGAGCCGCCTATCGCCCCTACATTGAGGAGCAAAAAGCTCTTCAGGCGGCCACTCATGAGTTTCACAGTCATTATCAACAAGTTGAAATCGGCCTCAATCGCCAGGCAATCGTTGATCTGTTTGGGGAACCCAGTCAAGTTTTCAGTGAAACCCTTAAAGCCTGGACAAACACAGGCTTTGAAGCAATCTTTGACAAAGATGGAAACGCCCAGGGCTCTACTATCCTGGGTGAGATATCATCCCAAGATGTGGCCCTCATCCAAGCACTAGAAGAGGAAGCAGCCCACTATCTGGACTTCGTATCCCTGTTTGGCGAACCTCAGACGCTGTGGAGCCGAGACTATTACCTATGGGAACTGCCCGATAGCTCTACAGTCAAGGTGACCTTGCAAGATCAAACCGTAGTTGACAAAGAATGGCTGTCACCTCAGGCAACCTCCAGGGTTGACCCCCTTAGCCCATAGAGAAGTGAATATAGTATGAAGTGAATATAGTATAGAGACATCGCTATCCGTTTCTGATGCTGGTCTCTGATGCTCACCTTCATCAACCCAAAAACTGATTTTGCCTTCAAGAAAATCTTTGGCTCACCGCAAAGCAAAGATATTCTGATTAGCTTCTTGAATGCCATTTTGTATCAAGAGCAACCGACTATCCAAGACTTGACCATCCTTGATCCTTATCAGGCCCCTCGCATCGCTGGCATTAAAGATTCTTACCTGGATGTCAAAGCAGAGCTTACCGATCACACCAGCGTGATCATCGAAATGCAGGTGCTCAATGTTTTAGGCTTTGAAAAACGGGTGCTTTATAACGCGGCTAAAGCCTTTTCGATCCAGCTTGGGGTCGGTGAAGACTACACCCAGCTAAACCCGGTGATTGCACTCACCATTACCGACTTTGAGATGTTTGAGAACAGTGCCAAAGTGATCTCACGCTATCGCCTCAAAGAAAAGGACGACCTGACCGACTACAGCGATGATATTGAACTGGTCTTTGCCGAGCTGCCCAAATTTACTAAAACGCTCAATCAGCTCAATACCCTAACGGACAAATGGCTATACTTTCTGAAATCAGCTAATCAGTTAGAAAAAATCCCGCCAAACCTGGACAATGTTGCTGAAATTCATCACGCCTTTGAAGTCGCTCGCCAAAGTCGCCTCAGTAGAGACGAGTTAGAACTCTTAGAAAAGCGCGAGATATTTCTACACGATAGTCGCAATGCTATTCGCAAAGCAAAGCTTGTTGGAGAAGCCAAAGGCCGCGCAGAAGGCCGCGCAGAAGGCCGGGTAGAAGGTCGCGCAGAGGGCGCAAAAGATGCGAAGCTTGAAATCGCTCGCTCGCTGCTCGGTCTGCTAGACATGGAAACAATTAGCCAAAAAACAGGATTACCGCTGCTAGAGGTTAAACAACTGAAGCCCTAAGAGCGCTTTGAGCCCCTTTGATGTCGAGGCATTTTAATA
>JBCCRZ010000595.1:0-4250 GCA_039200855.1 Cyanobacteria bacterium P01_D01_bin.44
CCTCACCCAGACCCTGGGCGATATCCCCCGCGAGTCCAGATATCAGATGGTCGCAGGTAAGTATCACGAAGCGATCAATCAGTTTGAAGCTGCGATCGCAGCCAGTCAAATTGCGATCGATCTGGCCCGTGAAGCCAATCTGCCTGAGATAGAAATCGCTGCCCTCGCCACGCTGGGCGATGTCTACGATCAGCAAGGCAACTATACCGAAGCCATCACCACTGCCGAAATCGTCTTAGACCGCTCCCGCCAGGCCAACGACTCAACCTGGCGATCAGATGCGCTATCGACCCTGGCCTCGGCCCACAGCTCCCTCAACAACTACGACCAGGCGATCAGCTATGCCGAAGAGAGCCTGCAGATTGCCCAGACTGAAAATGACCATGGCGTTATGATAGAAGCCCTCGCCACGCTGTATGGCGTCTATTTAGATCTCGGGGATTTTGAGCAGGCGGCACAGCTGGCCGATCGGGTCACCCAAACGGTTAACGACAACAACCCTAGTTCTCAAAATACGGCCCGGTTTGTTGAAACCTTTGACGGCTTAATTGACGCGATCAACGCCTTTGTTGCAGGCGACTACCCACTCACGGTCCGTGCCTCAGAAACCGCTCTGGCCAGCCTGGAGGAGATTACCCTGGCTGATAACATCAAGGCCCAGTTCTCAGCGCTTATGTATTTGTTTGCCGGGATTGGCTACAGCGGGCTCGATCAGCATGCGGCGGCGATTGAGAATGTTTCGAATGGGTTAGATATTTTTCGGGACTCGGAATATGCGGCGGCGGATGCCACGGCGGCTTTTATGGCAGGCAATGTCTACTACCGTGCCGGGGACCTCGATACGGCCCTGTCGCTCTACACAGAAGCCCTGGCCATCGAACCTGACAGTCACTACGTCGAGGCGGGCATCGCCCGCCTATATCGAGACAGGGGGCTCCCCAATGTTGCCATCAGCCACTATAAACAGGCCGTTAATCAGGTAGAGCAGGTCAGGGGCAATGTTCGCAATCTCTCCTCTAACTTAGAGGAGTCGTTTTTTGATGCGTTTGTGAGCATTGACGGGCTGCGCATCGCTGACATCTACCGAGAACTGGCCGATTTACTCCTCACCCAGGGACGCATCGCCGAAGCTCAACAGGTGTTAGAGTTGCTTAAGCTAGAAGAACTGCGTGAGTTTGAGGGGGCAGAGCGCTCTGGTCAGCAAAGCGACCTGGCTCTCAACACCACTGAGGCACAGATTATTGATGAATACGGTTCGCTGATTGCCTTTGGTCAGGAGGTGTTAGCCTGTCAGCAAAGCCGGTGTAGCGACCTGAGTCAGTTGCTCGATCGGCGGGATGCCCTCACAGCTCAATTTAACACCACGTTGACCACCCTCGAGGCCGATATTCGAGAACGGCTGTCGGTTGATCGCGGTGCCCTGGATACTCAAGATTTTAGAAAAAGCGCCGCTGCTGTGGTCGAGGCCCAGCCTAACTCATTGCTAATTTATCCGTTGATTCTTGAGGACAAGCTATGGCTGCTCTGGGCGGCGGAGGGGGGGGTGCTCAAGAGCGTCGAGATTAACGCAGTTGGCCAGCGAGACCTGAGTCAGGCTATTTTACAGTTTCGTCAGCTGATTGAAACTCCCAACTCTAATATCAGCGAGATTAAGGCCGTTGGGCAACAGCTTTATGACTGGTTGCTGGCCCCGCTCGAGGGTGAGATCGAGGCCAACAACATTGAGAATCTGGTCTTTGCCCTGGATCGCACCACCCGCTATCTACCGATGGGGGCGCTCTTTGACGGAGAAACCTATCTAATCGAGAAATACACGGTCTCGACGATTCTCTCGGCGGGTGAGACGGATATGGTTGATCGGCTGCCCGCTGCTGAGCAGACGTCTATCCTGGCAATGGGCCTATCTGACTCAGTCGAGGGGTTTAGCGCCCTGCCTAACGTCCCGGTGGAACTTGCCAGCATTGTCATCGAGACTGACGATGCCGCAGATGAGACGGGCATCTACCAGGGGCAGCTGTTTCTCAACCAAAACTTTGATCGCAGAACGTTGCGAGATAACCTGAGCTATCATGCGGTGGCCCACATCGCCACCCATGCTGAATTTGTACCGGGCAGCCACGAAGATTCGTATTTGTTGCTAGGCACCGGAGAACAGCTCAAAATCTCGGATATTCAGGCCTTGCAAGATCTCAACAATACCCATCTGATTGTACTCTCTGCCTGTGAGACGGCCCTCAGTGGCCCCGATCAAGATGGCATCGAAATCTCTGGCGTCGCCCATCAGTTTTTGGAGGGGGGTGCTAAAGCGGTCATGGCCTCTCTGTGGAAGGTGAATGACGCCAGCACCAGTGTTTTAATGCAGCTTTTTTATCAACAATTGGCCGCTGGCACAGGGGAACAACCTGTCACCAAGGCAAAGGCGCTGCGCCAGGCTCAGCTGACTCTACTCAATGATGAGGAAGATATTCAGCTCGCCCTGGCAAATCTCTCTCGTTCCGGTGAACGGTTTGGTGGGTTTGACAATACCTTTAGGGCGCGTCGGCCAGATCAAGGGTACCGGCATCCTTACTATTGGGCACCGTTTGTGTTAATTGGTAATAATTTGTGAGTTGGAGACCCCCCCTAACTCCCCCTAAAGCTCTGCGAGTATGCGCCAAGGCAATTCGCCCACTAGACTAACATGCATAAATTTCTTGATTGGTCCGGGCATTCTCTAGATAGCCAACTCCTCATCCACGCTTTAGACAATGAACTCCAAACCCGCGCCGCCACCGCCGCCCAAAGCCATCAACCCCAAAATCCAACAGGCGCTACAAGCCTATGCCCAAACCGTGGCCCAACTCGACAAGGCCGCCGACCCCCTATCTAAGCAACAGGTCCTTTACGTGCTGCTGCTGCGAGATGCCGTCGAGACCTGTTTGCAAGCGGCCAAAAAAATATCCCTGGCCGAGAAATCTGCAATTCTGGCGACCCTCAGTGATTTAGACAATGGCCTGAAAAAACAGGCCCGTGCCATCGCCGCCGATGACAAGCTGGCCGACTGTCGCCGCAGTCGCAGACCGCCAGAGACCGCCTGGTGGTGGTGGCTCGACACTGAGCTGACTGAGCCTACCGGGCATCGACTCGATCGATTCGATTGGCTCTGGAATGGGTTAAGCGTGAGTTGTCTGGTGTTTTCAGCGTCATTTTTGACGATTACCGCCCAGGCGTTTTCTGCGGTGGGTGGATTTGATCTGCTACAAACCCTGAGCACCCTGTCTCAAGCAACAGGTCTGGTTCTGGTGGCGGGGGGCACGCTCACCGATCAGGGCCAAAAACTGGTGAAAACCACCCTAAAAAAGCTGAATATTCCACCCTATTTCCATTCAGAAGTGACCCTGGGCGCGTCGGCTTTACTGTTGCTGGGCTCCTACGGTGTTTACAGTGCCTTGCCGCAATTTTCCCAGCACTATTATCAAAAGGGTCTAGAGGCCCAACGGGCTGGAAACCTCTATGGGGCCATTGAGGACTTTAAAGAGTCGATTGCCTTTGACTCTAGTTACTCTGACCCACACACCCACCTGGCCGAGGTCTACCAAAACCTAGAACGCTTTGAAGAGGCCCAGGCTGAATACCAGGATGGTCTGCTAAAGGGGGATATCTCAGCGCTGAATGGCATGGGCACGCTGATCTTAGCGGCCTCTGCGGAGGGGGGCTCGGGGGAGCTGGGCGAGTTGAGCGGGCTATTGGATGCAGAAGTGCTGTTTCGGATTGGGCTAAACCAGGCGAAGCCAGGGGATGAGCGCTTAAAGGCGATGTTGCATACAAACCTGGGGGTGACTCTGATGAAGCGGGCCGAGGCTGAAGCGGAGTCTGACGAAGCCCAAAAGCAACTCCTGGCCAGCGCAGGGGAACAGTTTCAAAACGCGATTCGCCTTGAGCAGGGCATGGCTCAAGCGGTGAATAATGGGCAAACCCCTAATCAGACTTATGGAGGCCAGGGGGTAGCCTATTGCTTTCTGGCGGATGTTTATGAGCAAACGGGTAAGGCCCAACTCGCGTCAGCCCATTGGCAAATCTGTGAGGAACAGGCTTACCCAGGCTCTTTAGAACAATATGAGGACATCCTGCGACTTGGGGACAATGCAGTGGGGCTGCATCTGAATACGACTCATATACTTGAGGCGAGTCAAAATTAGGGACTTTCCTGGGAGCCCCCCTCTAACTCCCCCTTGGCAAGGGGGAGGACCGGAATTTCCCCCCTTACCTTA
>JBCCRZ010000596.1:0-4248 GCA_039200855.1 Cyanobacteria bacterium P01_D01_bin.44
CAGGCACGCCGTTGTGGGCTGGTGCATCGGGAACTGGCGGCGGCAGTGACTGAGTCACTGGTTGAGGTGTGTCAGACAAAATCTATTCCGCTGCGAGATGCGGTGTGTGCTGCGATGCTGTTGGCGGTGGCACGCCAGTTACCCCCCCAAAACGCCAAATCAGTGCGGCTGAGCTGCCAGTCTTATTTGAACTTGCGATCGCATTTTCAGCCACCGGTTGAGGCGTCTTCAATGGGGGTGCTCGAATCTGCGGTGATGTCGTTTCATACGATCAAGCCCAAAACCTCGTTTTGGGACCTGGCTGGGAACGTTAAAAAACAGCTAGAAAACACTATCAAACAGGGGCATATCTTTAGTGTGGCCATCCTGTTTAGAAAAATTGTGGAAGTCTTTTTAAAGACCCCCGAGACGGCCCCAGCCACAGTAGCAGTCAACTACCTGGACCTGCCTGAGAATCAACCAGCCCACTTGAGTAGGCTCAATTTTGCTGTGGGCCAAAAAGTCTATGGGGGGATTTTTTCAGTGGCAGTCTGCAGGTTTCAGCAAAGGCTGTTTTTGAATTTTGTCTATTCTGAACCTTCTTTGAGTCCAGCAACTGTTCAACAGCTTGCCGATCAGGTCGTATCAAGGCTGACCCAAGTCAGTCAACTCGAGCCAGCGCTGGCATCGATTGAGTCGGTCTGAATTGAGTCGGGCTGAATCAGCCAGCCTCCAAAAGCCCCCATTGTCCCCCCTCTGTAAGATTTCAACCGAGAGACATGATGAAGCTCAATCTCAAACCCTCTTCCGTATTTCTGGTCAGTGGCGGTGCCAGGGGCATTACCGCTCAGTGCGTGATTAAACTGGCGCAATATTGCCCGTGCAAGTGGATTTTGTTAGGGCGATCGGCATATTTCGACACCGAGCCTGACTGGGCGACCGGCTGTTACGACGAGCCCGAACTCAAGCAAAGGATTTTGCAACATTTGATGGCCCAGGGAAATAAACCATCCCCCTTGGAAATTCAAAAAATTTACAAAGAACTGAGCGCTCGACGAGAAATTGAAAACACGTTGCAAATTCTCAGGCAGTTGGGCAGTCAGGTTGAATATTTAAAGGGCGATGTGACCGATCACGCGAGGCTACAGGCACAGCTATCGTCCCCCACCATTGAGCGCCTCGGCCCGATTACCGGGATTATTCACGGCGCAGGCAGCCTCGCTGACAAACGCATTGAGAAAAAGACTGAACAGGACTATGACCGGGTCTATCAACCCAAAGTTCAAGGATTGGCCAACCTGCTGAGCTGCGTTCCTGCTGAACAGCTCGAATATCTGGTCTTGTTTTCTTCGGTTGCAGGCTTCTATGGCAATGCGGGACAAACAGACTATGCCCTGGCAAATGAGATCCTGAACAAGGCCGCTTATCTGGTCAAACATCACCACCCCCAGTGCCATGTCGTAGCCATTAATTGGGGCCCCTGGGAAGGTGGGATGGTCACCCCTGCCCTAAGGAAGGTTTTTGAAGATCGACAAGTTGAGATCATTCCCATCAAGGTGGGCACAGAAATCCTGGCCAGGGAGATGGCGGTGTCCTATCGCGATCGCCCCACCCAGATTGTCGTAGGTAGCCCCCTACCGCTGCCCGTGTGTGAGCTAGATAACCAGTTACACACCCATCGGATACGGCGTCAGCTCACGCTAACCGCTAACCCCTTTTTGCAAGATCATATCGTGGGTGGCTCTCCTGTTTTACCCTTTACTTGCACCTTGAGCTGGCTGTTCACCTCTGCTGATCAGCTCTATCCCGGCTATCAAACTTTCTTGATTGAGAATGTTCGGGTGCTCAAAGGCATCATCTTTGACTCAGATCTGGCCAGCGAATATGTGTTGGATCTCCAAGAAATCACCAAAACCCAGGAAACCATCGAGTTGGATGCCAAAATTTGGAGCCAGAGCCGCTCTGGCAGCATTCGCTACAACTACAGGGGTAAACTGACCTTGCTTAAGACAATTGACCAGCCCCCCTACTATGACGGGTTAGATTTTACCCCTAATTCAATCGGGCAAAAGATTTTGCCCCCTTACTATCAAGCGAATGCTGCATCTTTGTTTCACGGCCCAGCATTTCGAGGGATTGAGACCGTGATTAATGCCACCCCCGAGAAAATCACCGTCCGATGTTTTGTACCCAGTATTGACGAGAGACAGCAGGGGCAGTTTACCGTTTCTAAGCAGAGCCACAATCCCTACACCGCTGATGTGCAAACCCATGCGGTCTGGCTCTGGCTACAGTACTTCCATCAGTCAGGCTGTCTGCCCGCCAGCATAGAGAGATTTGAAAAATATGCACCTGCCCCCTATAACCAACCGTTCTATACGTCGACAACCATCCAGGCGAAAACAGAAACCAGCCTAACGGTCAATATTGTTACGCACGATGACAAAGGAACCGTCTATTCTAATCTCTATGGGGCCCAGGGTACGATATTCCCCCTCTCTGCGCTAACCCTTGCCCAGGCATCAGCCTGATTTCTGTTCCAGGTTTTTTTCTCAGTCTTCAGCCTCAATTTCGATACTCAATTTTGATAGATGTGTGATGGAAAAAATAGCAATTATTGGCTTGGCCTGTCTTTTTCCAGATGCTCAGACACCAACAGCGTTTTGGCAAAACCTGATTGACCAAAAAGATTCGACCAGCCTCTTAACCCGTCAGGACCTGGACGGTCTCGATCCCCAGACATTTCTGGCGACGGACGGGACTGATCCTGACCAGGCATATTCGCTGAGAGGGGGCTATATTCGAGATTTCAACTTTGAGGCAACGGGCTATCATCTACCCGCAGATCTCCTGAGTACCCTTGATCCATCGGTCCAAGGCTCGCTCTACACGGCCAAACAGGCCCTCCAGGACAGTGGCTATCTCCACCGGGCTGCAAACTGCGGGCTGATTTTGGGAAATCTCGCCTTTCCCACCCGATCGTCTCATCAACTGTTTGCCTCCATTTATCAGGGAACGGTTGAACCCATCATTAGAGAACTGTTGCAGCAGCATCCGGTTAAACCGGAACCATTGTCACCGCCACCGGTTTCTCCTGACAATGCGATGACGTTTGGGTTGCCATCAATGATTGTGGCCCAGGCTTTAGGATTGACAGGGACAAGTTTTTCGTTAGATGCCGCCTGTGCCTCCTCGCTGTATGCGGTGGAACTGGCCTGTGGCTATCTGCGATCGCACAAAGCCGATCTGATGCTGGCGGGGGCCGTTAGCTATGCCGAACCGCTGTTTACCCGGATGCTGTTTTCAGGGGTGCAGGCCTATCCCAAAAATGGCATCAGCCGACCGCTGGATAGCACTTCGAGGGGGCTAACCCCCTCTGATGGGGTAGGCATGGTGGTGCTCAAACGATATGCCGATGCGGTGCGAGATGGCGATCGCATTTATGCCACGATTCGCGGGGTAGGGCTGTCTAACGATGGCTGTGGTAAACACCTGTTGAGCCCAAACCAGCGAGGTCAGCAACTGGCCTTTGAGCGAGCCTATGCCCAGGCGGGTATCTCCCCTGGAGAGATTGACTATCTCGAATGCCATGCCACCGGCACCCTGCTGGGAGATACCACTGAGCTAGCCTCCATAGAAACCTTTTGGCAAGATCAGCCGGCTCCCTTGGTGGGCACCGCTAAATCGAATGTGGGGCATCTGCTCACCGCCGCTGGCATGGTTGGCCTGATCAAAGTGATTTTGGCGATGTCCAAAGACCTGATCCCGGCCACTATTCACGTGGGTGATCCGGTCAGGTCTCCCAATCAGGTGATTTCAGCCAAACAAATTGTCACCCATCCTACCCCCTGGCCGCGGCGCGCCTCCGTTAAGCGAGGGGCGATCAGCGCGTTTGGGTTTGGGGGCACCAACGCCCATCTGATTTTGGAACAACCCCTCTCCGCTGAGCAGGCCCTTCCTAAAGCAACAGAAGATAGCTCGATTTCGGGCGAGCACCCACCTTTGCAGCCTCTTGCCATCATTGGCATGGATGCGGTTTTTGGCACCTACGATGGGCTAGACGCCCTGGAGAGAAGCCTCTATGAGGGTCAACAATCTTTTATCCCTCTGCCCGCCGACCGATGGCGGGGCATCGATAAACAAACAGATCTGTTGCAAGCCTATGGCTTTGAGATGGGCGAGGCCCCCAAAGGGGCCTATATCAAATCATTTGACATCGATACCCTGCGTTACAAGATCCCCCCCAATGAAGTCAATTCGCTCAATCCG
>JBCCRZ010000597.1:0-4245 GCA_039200855.1 Cyanobacteria bacterium P01_D01_bin.44
GATTTGGGTAAATGCGCAGATTGGATAAGTGCCTCGATTTAAGTTCAAATTGATGGGAGAACGGAAACAAATGAGACGGTGGCCATTGAGACGTGGGTATGTAGGGGGTGCAGTCATTGTGACAGTGCTCTTGCTAAGTGGCTTTGGGCAGGCCGGGATGGCGTCCAGCCTTGATGCGCAGTTGCGCGCGCCGATCAACCCAGCGGCTCGGGGGCAGAGTCGAGATATTGCCGATCAGCTGCTGCGGTTGGGACAGCAGCAGGCCGCAGCCGGGGCCTATGAAGATGCAGTGCGATCCTGGAGTCGTGCGGCTGATCTGTACTACCAGCTTGGCGATCGGCCTGGCATGGGAGTGGCTTATGAAAATATTGGCTTTGCCCATGCCCAGCTGGGTCAGTATGGCGAGGCTGAGACGGCGATTCGTCGTCGGCTGGCGGTGGCCCGTGATGGCAGCGACTTTGATGCCCAAATCTTTGCATGGAATAATCTGGGGTCGCTGCAGCTGCAGCGGGGTGAGCTAAGTAGTGCTCAAAATGCCTTTGAAGAAGGGCTTGCGATCGCACAGAGCGTCGAAAACGAATCTGGTATGGGGCTCTCGCTGAGCAATATTGGCCTGGTGGCGATGACCCAAAACCAGTTTGAAGAGGCGATTGAGTTTTACGAGGCCGCCGGTAACTATCGGGCCCGCGCCAACGACCGACTGGGGCAGGCCAACACCAATAACAACCTGGGCGATGCTTATCTGGCTCTGGGGCGTCAAGGCAATGCGCTAGGGGCCTATCGTCTGGCCCTCAGGCTCGGGCGCGAAGTGGACAGTGTGCCGGTGCAGCTGCAGTCATTAGATGGGTTGATTCGGATTTATCGCGATCGCGAAAACTGGCCCCAGGTCCGTAGCTATGTGGATGACCGCATTGCCCTCACCCTAAACAGCGATAACGATTGGCAACGGCTCATGACCCTGCGCCATTTGGGGCAGTATTACGAGGCAGTGGGGGAGCTGTCCCTAGCCCAGACCACCTATCAGCAAGCCCTGGCATTGGCCCAGAGTCTGGAGCAAAAGAGCCTCGAAGGAGAACTGACTAACCGCTTGATGGTGCTATCACGCGCCCTTCCGGACTGAGTCTGAGGTTAGTCCCGAAGAGCGCTTACCAATGGCACAGGGGCATCCGCCGAAGCGGTCCCTTGCTGAGCGGTATTCCGACTTAAATTAGGAGACGGCAGTGGGTTTCGGGCCTTGATTAAACGAATGGCGCGACTGACGCTCTCCGGCAAAATCACTACCAGGGCATTATCAGGGGCTGTACTTAAAGCGGATTCAATGGCGGCGGTTTCATCCAACAGGGTTTCGTGCTGACAGTCCGTTTCAGACGCCTCCAGGCCTTGTTTGATCAAGGCAGCCGCATCGCCGCGGGGGCGGCCCCGAGTGTCATCATCTTCTTTAATAATCACCTGACTAAACATCTGGGCAGACAGTTGCCCCAGGGTGATAAAGTCCTCGTCACGCCGATCGCCCGGGCCGCCCACGACGCCGATGCGCGGTCCGGGCCAGTTGTTGACGAAGCCAGCGAGGGCCCGATAGCTGGCCGGATTGTGGGCGTAGTCAACCAGGGCATGGTAGGTGCCCATATTAAACAAATTCATCCGGCCTGGCGTCTGATCGCTAGAGACCTCAAAGGTACTGAGCCCCTGGCGGATAATATCGATATCTAACCCCTGACTAAAGGCAGCTAAACTAGCGGCCAGGGCATTGGCAATCATAAAAGGGGCTCGACCTGCCATCGTCAGTGGCAGGTTAACAGCTGGCTCGATTCTCAAAATCCAGTCACCTTTGAGGATGCTCAGATAGCCATTCTCATAGACGGCGGCTAAGCCCCCTGCCGCTGTGTGACTGGTGACCAAAGGGTTATCTGGGTGCATCGAAAAATAAGCCACCTGGGCCTGGGTGCGGTCTGCCATCGCTGCCACCAGTGGGTCATCTGCGTTGAGCACCGCATACCCGTTGGGGCGAACAGTTTCGGCAACGACCCCTTTGACCTGGGCCATATCCTCAATGGTGTTAATATCCCCCAGCCCCAGATGATCGGCGGCGACGTTAAGCACCACTCCGACGTCACAGCTGTCAAAGGCGAGCCCGGCTCTTAAGATGCCGCCCCGCGCAGTTTCTAAAACAGCGACCTCAACGGTGGGGTCTTGCAAGATCACCTGGGCGCTTTGCGGCCCGGTATTGTCACCGGGTTCGGCCAGATAATCGCCGATGTAGATGCCATCGGTGGTGGTGTATCCCACCACCTTTTGGGTCTGTCTAAACAAATGGGCGGTGAGGCGGGTGGTAGTAGTTTTGCCATTCGTGCCGGTGATGGCGACGATGGGAATGCGGCTTGGCTGACCAGGGGGGAAAAGCATGTCAATCACGGGTTCGGCCACATTTCGAGGGATTCCTTCACTGGGAGAAAAGTGCATCCGAAACCCTGGGGCAGCATTGACCTCGACAATGACCCCGTCCACCTCCCGCAGGGGGCGAGTAATATCATCGGTGACCACGTCAATGCCCGCGATGTCAAGGCCGATAATTTTAGCGATCCGCTGGGCCAGCCAAACGTTGGCAGGGTGGATATCATCGGTGCGATCAATCGCAATCCCGCCAGTGCTGAGGTTGGCCGTGGCCCTAAGGTAGCAAATTTCGCCGGGGTCTAACACCGTGTCGAGATCGTATCCCTGCTGCTCTAACAGCTGCCAAGAGGTGTGATCGAGTTCGATCTTGGTGAGGACATTATCGTGCCCCTGCCCCCGGCGAGGATCTTGATTGGTGAGTTTAATCAGGGCCTCAATGGTCGAGCGACCGTCCCCAGTTACATGGGCGGGTACCCGCTCTGCCACTGCGACCACTCGACCATTAATCACCAAGAGACGATGATCTCGCCCCGTGTAGTAACGTTCGACGATCACCCCGCTTGACACGGCTCGAGCTGCCTCATAGGCGGTCTCGGCCCGTACCCAATCGCTGATATTAATCGTGATGCCTCGACCGTGATTGCCGTCGAGGGGTTTGATCACAATGGGGAAGCCTCCCACTGCGTCGATGGCGTCTTCTAGCTCGTCCAGGTAATGAATGACGGTGCCTCGGGGCACTGGCACGCCGCAGTCCCTTAGCATTTGCTTGGTGCCTTCTTTATCGCAGGCCAGCTCGACGCCCAGGATGCCGGTTTGGCTGCTCAGGGTGGCCTGGATACGTTTTTGATAGATCCCCTGACCAAACTGGATCATGGCCCTGGCCCGCAGCGGTATCCAGGGAATCCCCCGTCGGGTTGCTTCTCGAACGATGGTTTCGGTACTGGGTCCCAGGGATGCTTCGGCGTGGAGTTCGCGTAAATCGGTTAAATCTTTTGCTAGCTCAGTCTCTGGATAGGTGCCGGTTTCGATCAGGCTGTTGCACAGGCGCACCGCCGCCCGCGCCGCATAGCGTCCTGCTTGTTCATCTTGATATTCAAAGACGACTTGATAGATGCCTGCCTGGGTGGTGGCTCGGGTCAGCCCAAATCGGCTGGTCATGCCCGCCAGATTTTGCAATTCTAAAGCGATGTGCTCTACGACCTGGCCCAGGTGGATGCCGCTGTGTAGCTGGTCGATAAAACGAGCGCTGTCTTGGTTCGCGCTCGCCTGATTGACAGTCTGATGATTTTCTAGACTGGGCAAACAGTCTAGAAGCCCCGTGCCAAAATCAGGAATCTTGTGAGAAAGACGATTGCTGACATCTTCGAGGTCTAGTCGGAGGGCGATGAGCTTAGGATATTCAGTACTCCAGTAGTTGGGACCTCTTAGCGTTAGCGTTTTAAGGATTTTCATAGCGGGGCAGATGGATGTAAAGATTTAAGGAGACTGTACACAACGATTTTTTAGATCATACCGATCACCATGGACCAAGACATGGACCCTTAAATTATGGATGCAGATAGGATTTGATGCATCGATCTCAGGTTGATTGGTGTAACTTATCTCGATGGGATCAACAACGGTGACGGTGCCTTTGCCGATGACTTGAAAAGCACCCTGTTCATAAAATCGGGTGCAGGTATCTTCGTCGATGCCCAGGCCAATCCGATCGGGCTGGACTGCGATCGCACTCATCAGCCGCGCCATCCGATTGCGATTGTGAAAATGTTGATCCACGATCACCTCAGGAATAATCCCCAGGCCCATGGCCATATCCACCAGCGAACGGTTGGGCGATTCGCCGCTGCCCCCCCC
>JBCCRZ010000598.1:0-4245 GCA_039200855.1 Cyanobacteria bacterium P01_D01_bin.44
AAAAAATTCAGCATCGCACGCCCCTGGGGTGGCTACAGCTGCGAAAAGATCGCGCCAAACTGCTGACCGCGCTGGCGGGAATTGCCTTTGCCGACATGATGGTTTTTCTCCAGTTAGGATTTCAGGATGCGCTGTTTAGGAGTAACACCCAGTATCCCCGGCACGTCATCGCAGATTTAGTCATCGTCAGTACCCAGGCAAGAAGCTTTAACCAGACCTATACGTTTCCCCGGCGACGGCTGCTGCAAGCGAGGGATATCGACGGGGTGGCCTCAGCCGATGCCCTTTACATTAACTCCGTTACCTGGCGCAACCCTAAAACTCGAGAAAAGGGCTCACTGAGCGTGCTGGGTCAAAATCCAGCCAGGCCCACCTTTCGATTACCCGAAGTCAATAACCAATTGGACGTGATTAAGTTGCCAGATACGGTACTGTTCGACAAAGCTGGCCGAGGCGACACTCAAACGCTGATTGAACAAATAGAGCAGGGCAAAACGGTCACCACTGAGATTGGCTTGCGGACGATCACCCTGGGCGGACTGTTTGAATTGGGAGCTTCCTTTGCCACCGATGGGGCCCTGATCACCAGCGACCAAAATTTTCTGCGGTTTTTTCCCAATCGCGAGGCGGGGGTCGTGAGCATGGGGTTAATTGACCTGGAGCCGAGTGCTGATCCAGTCATCGTGCAACAGCACTTAGACACCTACCTGGCGAATGATGTGCAGGTCTTTACCTACGACCAATACCTCGAATTTGAGGAGACTGAATTGAGTACTAATTCTCCCATCGCCATGATTTTTGGGGTCGGTAGCGCCCTGGGTTTTATCGTGGGAGTTGTGATTGTTTATCAGGTCCTCTCCACCGATGTAAATACCCACATGGCGGAGTATGCCACATTCAAAGCCATGGGCTATCAGGACGGATATTTACTGGGAGTGGTGTTTGAGGAAGCTTTGCTTCTTTCTATATTAGGCTTTCTGCCCAGTGTCGTGATCTCCCTGGGACTCTATCAGCTAATAGCCACTGCCACCGCGCTCAGTATCGTCATGCCCGCCAGTCGGGCGGTGTTTATTTTGGCCATGACCTTTGTGATGTGTGGGTTATCGGGCGCGATCGCCACCCGCCGACTCCAGGCCGCTGACCCGGCAGATGTGTTTTGAGTAGAGGGTAATGGGTAGTGGGTAGTGGGTAATGAATCTCCCCCATCCTCCCCATCTCCCCCATCTCCCCTGCCCCCTCTGCCCCCTCTGCTCCATTGCCCTCTGCCGACGCAATATATTGCGCCTCTACATTACCCTCTACCCTCCACCCTCCACCCTCTACCCTCCACCCTCCACCCTCTACCCTCCACCCTCCACCCTCCACCCTCCACCCATGCCCCACTCTCCCATGATCTCAATCCGCGACCTAAATCACCACTTCGGTCAGGGACGGCTTCGCAAACAGGTGTTATTCGATATCCATTTAGACATTGATCCGGGGGAGATTGTGCTGATGACAGGTCCGTCAGGCTCAGGTAAAACCACCCTGCTCACGCTGATCAGCGGTTTGCGCTCGGTGCAGGCTGGGAGCTTGCGCGTCTTGGGTCAAGAACTCCACGGGGCGAGAAAGCAACAACTTGTGTTGGCCCGTCGTCACAATGGCTATATCTTTCAGGCGCACAATCTGCATCGGAGTCTGACCGCCGGGCAGAATGTGCAAATGGGTTTAGAAGTTCACGGGGAATATACCCGCCAGGAGATGCAGCAGCAGGCGGCTGATATGCTGGAGGCAGTGGGTTTGGGCGATCACATTGATTATTATCCTGAAAAGCTATCGGGGGGACAAAAACAGCGGGTTGCGATCGCACGGGCCCTGGTCAGTCGACCCGCTTTAGTCTTAGCCGATGAACCTACCGCCGCCCTCGATAGTAAATCGGGACGAGATGTCGTCAACATCATGCAATCTCTGGCCAGGGAGCGCGGCTGCACCATTTTGATGGTCACCCACGACAACCGCATTTTAGACATTGCCGATCGCACCCTCCATATGGAAGACGGTACCCTGGCTAATAATACTCAACACACGCCCACTCAACGCACCCCCATGGCCTCAGTGGGTTAGACACCATGCTTATTCGGGTTTTTATGATCGGTCGTCAGCCGCTGCTTCAGCAAAAAATTAAAACGATTCTGAGCGTGGTGTCAGGCTTTAAGGTGATCGGTGAAGCCAGCGATGGGACAGACGCGATCCAAAAACTTCGACAGTTTGAAGTGACCTGGCTGCTACCCGATATCTTACTCGCCGTGACCACCGCCCCTGAGCAGGAGATTAATCTAGCGATTCAATATAGCCGCCAGCACTTTCAATCGCTGAAAGTGATTGTGCTTACCGACCTCACCGATCACAGCTTTCTCATGAACTTGTTACATCTAAATGTTCAAGGCTGTCTCTCGGATCAGATCAAGATGCCTGACCTGATCCGAGCCATTCGCAGCGTGCATCATGGGTATTCGCGGCTGGATGATGTGATTACCCGCCAGGTGTTGCCCAGGCTTTGGGAGGGGGCTGCCCCCGACAGTTCTAGTGAGAATCCGAGTCATCATAACGACCAAGATATATCGTCCGCAGGGCAAGCCGCCTCCAGGCTCTCACAGCTATCCCCCCGAGAGCAGGAAGTGCTGCAGCTAATCGCGACAGGGGCCAGCAATCAAGAAATCGCCCAAAGGCTGTTTATCGCTAAAAAAACGGTTAAAAACCATATCACCCAAATCTTCAAAAAACTCGCTATCCACAATCGCACCCAAGCCGCCATTGTTGCCAGAAAACAGACGAGTCAGCAGGAGCCCTTTTAGGACCTTTTTCACGGGTCATTTTAGGACCTTTTTCATGGGTCAATCTTGTTATCGATGAGTATAGTGAGAACAGCTCTGGATCTTTGAAAACCATCCAAACGGAGACAACATGAAACGTCAGCTTAGTTTATTGCTCGCAAGCCTGGTCAGTGTTATCGCATTAGCTCCTGCCGCAGTCGCTCAGCCTTCGGTCTCAGAGGTGCCTGTCAACAACATTCAGGCCATGACCAAAGGCAGGGGGGGCGCTGCCTGGTCCGAAGTCGAAAATCTGAATCTCACCGCGGCCCAAACAGAAGACATCAACGCTATCAAGGTTGGGGTCGCTGAGCAAATGGCTGAGATTTTAACCCCCGAGCAACTGGAAACCTTTCAAACGGCCCAAGCCAATGGAGATGACATGCGCAGCACGATGATGGGTCTGGGGCTCAGTCGCGATCAGCGCTCTGATGTGATGGGGGTGATGCGTGTCGCCCAGGATGAGATTATGGGCATCTTAACGCCTGAGCAACGCGCCCAGATCGAGCCCCAAAATCCACGGGATAGAAATTAGACCCCAAACCGACGCCGGACCTGCTTTGAACTCTGCCGCAGCTTCTCAAGCAGCGCCTTGACATGGGGTTTCTCGAAGTCGGGAAGCCCTGCGGCAGCGGTGTCAAACACACCAATCTCAGCCCTCAGTGCTTTGCCAATCAACACCTGGATATTGCGAATCTCAAACCACTGCTCGGTCGGGAATGAACTACCGGCGGGCTGCTCTAGCAGATTGATCAAGTAGTTGTGATAACCCCAAATCAGCTTAGCCGTCGCCTGGGTGAGCAAAATCGCATGGGCAGAGACCCAGCTGTCGTATTGTTTGCGAAAGTTGATCAGCTGTTGTCGACTGGGGGTGCCGTATTCAATCGCCATATTAAAGTCGTGCAGCAGCTCAAAGAGAATAGGATACGTCTCCAGGCGTTTGTCAAACAGGGCGGTGGAGTATTGTTGCTCCAGCTGTTTAACAAGTCTGCGAGACTCTGCTCGGGCTTGATACATTGCCACAAAGAACGACGCGAGAAGCGTTACGATGCCTGACACAATCGCGATGAGCAATTCTACCGTCATGGCTGTTTGCCCCAATATTCGCCCCAATATTGGCCCCAAGGCCTGCCCATCAATGTCATAACTTTAGATTTGACAACTATCATTTATAGCATTCCTTAAGGGGTCATGCTATATGGGCGGCACGGGGCAAGCTCGTTGCCTATGGGGAGGTCGATAGGCCCAGGTTGGCGACCGGAAATTCGGAGATTTCGAGATGTTGCGATCGCTTATCATACACGCCGACGATCAGCAGTTGGCTGCCGTCAGTGGCCGATTGCCCGGTGGCAATGGCAATGCCGTAGGACTCGGTGCCGTAGGGGTCAATCTCAAT
>JBCCRZ010000599.1:0-4241 GCA_039200855.1 Cyanobacteria bacterium P01_D01_bin.44
CCTAATTGAGCCAGGGCATCACTCACTAAAAATACGTTTTCGCAACGGTGTTGGGCGTTCCCCCTGCGCCCTCGTCGAGCCCGCAGCAGCAAATCCATTATCTGAGGCGAAATGTGTTGCCCATCGGCAATCAAACCACAACTAATCTTGGGCTCTAGGATAGTCGCACCCAGCAAGCCCATCTCACCATATTGCAAAGACGACATTGTATTCAAGGCGGGAGTAACCATCATCGCACCTTGCCCAAAAGCTGCCTTAGTCTGGACAGCCGTCGCTAGTGAATGCCCCAAATTTGCGAGGATGCCATGCTCGCATAGCCAGGGAATCACCTCCCCAGTTGAGTCTAGCTCCGGGGCCAGCGTGATGACGCGAATTAGCTTAATGTACTCCCCAAAGAGGACCTGGAGCGACTCTAAAGTCAGCGGCTTGAGACACTCTGTTGGCTGAGTACCGCCCTTTTCAGAGTTACAGAAAGACCCTTCTATGTGCACACCTAGAATGTAGGCGCGATTATCTAAACACCTTTCATTCATAAACTTGCTCAGAGTCTCCAAACTTTGGCGCATCTTGTCAATATCCGCTGTCACCAGAGTTGGCAAATAGGCATCTACCCCCTGTTCCCAAAGATATTGAGAAATTTTATCCAAGGTCTGAAAGTGGTCTGGGGTTAACTCACCAAACGCCAACCCCAGCGCCCCGTTAATTTGTGAATCAATGCCCCCGAGGGATAACCAATCACCGTTCAGGTCTGTGGCATTCCTCGGGCGCACCAGCATATTGACCTCGTCCATCGGCAAAATCAGGCTGAGATATCCTTGGCGTGTCTCCACACAATAGAGACCATCACGTCCAGGCAATTTGGCATTAAAAAAGAGGGAAATATCCACGGTAGATGCTGAGATGAACGGGACTAAACCTGAACCCCATCCAGATTCTCGGTTGAGGAAAACTCGAGGTTTTGCACTGGATTGGATTTATCTGAAGAGGGCCGACTATCTTTTACAAAGAGGTTTATTGCGCTGAGCACTGATAATTGCCGACATTCAACCTCCGTTGCAATCCCCTTCCTTCCGCCCTTTGAAGTGTCACACTCAGGTATCAATGCCGGAAACCTCTGAAATCAGTCACTTGGACAGTAATCGCCTAGATGAACAATATGAGAATATCCTCAATTAAGGCTGCTTATAGAATAATCTGACCATAAAAATTGCCATAACTATTGCTATTTGGTTCAGACATCCAATGTGACAGTTTGCAATGTGGCCACAAGGATACCATCAAGGCCACTCATGCCCCCTAAATCCAGATCACCTATCACGGCCATAAGCCTCAGATAGGCTTCATTTTGCACCCATTTCCTTGAAGAAATTTTCCCTCCTACAATGGAACTCTTCATTGGCGATATCCCAATCCCCTTAAGTCATGTAACGAATATCAGGAGCTTTTATGGGGTTTCTTCACAATCGATCTGGCAATATTTTATGCATAAAAGGTATTGCCTAAATTTATGTCATCTGACATAATACTTTTATCCAAAACTTCTCAACTCACTTTTCGGCCCGCTGTCTGATTCCAGGTCCACACCAGACATTTAATCGCTTGGCAACATGCTTAATGATGAGAGTAAAGGGCAACAGCGATAGTGCCATCCTTGTTTGTAACGCGGGCAAAGACGGATTTCTGAGTATAAGGGTTTATTGAAAACTTTAAGTCAAAAGAGGGTGGTAGGGCTTAGCCTCCTGCGCAACTCGGGTGATCTTTACCTGGGTCAAATGTTTCTTCCAAAGCTTCCAAGAGGACCGTAAACCTTTCTGAAGGGTGGCAACACTCTGATTGGGTTTAGCAAGAACGCTAGGGTCGGGCTTAGCTTCAGCAATATCATCACCCTCAGGGATGCCCGATTAAATAACATCTCTTCATCAGGAATATCCGCTGTAGAGACACAAGCCCTTGCACCCTCACGATCTGGTGCGCTATTTACCTGAATGTCTCAAAACAAAGGCTAGGGATTCAAGTTGAGTTCACTGACTTAGTGAGGGTGCTCTCAGTATTTTCCTTGTGCACGACCATTAGCCATTGTTATTCAAGTAGGTAGATTCTATCCCAATGAATTCTACCCTAACAACATCACCTGAATGAATTCTACAGTAACCGAAACTATGACGCCTGAAAACTTCCTACAACGTTGTCGTGTGTTAGAGGATCGCCTTGGTAACAATCTGCAATCCCTAGCGCTTATGCAAGAACTCGTGGCGCAGATCAATCAAGATTATCAAATTTTGGTCGAGCTGATTGATATATTTGCTAATCAGCAAATATATCCTCCTAACGATCAGGATTAAAGAACGGGAGCAGAGTTTTAAGGCTTACTCAATCAAAGGCTGGCTCGAGAAGCATTCCATTTATGGGTGCTCAACTCACGGGCTGATAGGTCTTAGCCCAATGCCTTGTACCTCAACCAGACACATTTTGAAAAGGTCGAGCAGACAGTTTATTTACGGTCGCACATTGTGGATTTTAATGAAGCGTTTGAGCTGATTAATGGATTAGCCATAGCCAATATGGGTCGATCACTTAAGAAGCCTGAGGTCGCTATCCTGGAAGGTACTTGGCATGGGTTTACCTATGCGCAAATTGCGAATCTCTCCGAATATAGCGCTAACTATCTGATGAGGGATGTCGCCCCAAAGCTATGGACGTTTCTATCTAATGCGCTAGGAATATCCATAGGTAAGACCAATTTTCGGCTTGTGTTAGACAAGGCCGCTTGCAAGGCTGGATCGCAAGCAGTGTTTAATGTACCTGATGCTGTCAAGAGGCTATCAGTTAAGCCGCTGGGTAATATGTCAGTTGTCTCTGAGATAGAAGGATATCCTGAAGAGCTTGCAGCTTTGGAACGATGGGTATTGCAAGACCAATGCCGATTGCTGAGCATTTATGGTCTGAGTGGAACAGGCAAAACTGTCTTAGCTCGCCGTCTGGTTGAGAATGTTGGTACTCAGTTTGAACAAGTGATTTGGCAGTCTAGTATCCCCCACATCCAGCAGCTGATTGAGAATCTCTTAGGGCGGAAATCACATGGTCTGACAGTCAATTACCCTGATCCCGTCTCGACTTTTTTAGATATTTTAAATCGACATTCCTATCTAATCGTATTTGATGCCGTTGAGTCTATTTTGCAGCCGGGTGAGCTAGCAGGACGCTATCGTTCAGGATATGAAGACTATGGTCAGTTACTGCAACAGGTCGGTGAATTGCCTCATCGAAGTTGTTTAGTAATGACAGGGTTAGAAAACTCGCCAGAAACTGCCAGGTTCAGTGACCAAAACTCACCCATTAGAACCTTACATTTGAAAGGATTTTCAGAGGCGGCTGCCGCCGCTATCTTAGAAACTGAGCATTTAGCGTATCAAGATCGGTGGCACGATCTGATTTGCGGCTATCAAGGTAATCCAGCTGCTTTAAGAATAGCCGCGCAGACAATTCGTGAGCTGTTTGACGGTAATATAGATGCGTTCCTGGCCCAACAATCTTTTGTGTTTGGCAGTATCAATTTGCAACTAAAGCAGTCTTTTGACCGGGTATCCCGGCTTGAGAAAGATATCCTGTTTTGGCTAGCAGGTGAAGATCAACCGGTTTCACTAGCAACCCTGCAGAACGAGATTCCATTGGTGATCAGCCCAACAGAAATACTTGAGGCGTTAGAATCGCTGCTCCAGCGGTCTCTGTTAGAGACGACTCAGGCAATCGATGGCTTTTTATTCTTGCTACAGCCGCTCGTTAAGGAATATGTCGTGTACCAGTTTATCGCTCAGGTCTGTAGGGGTAAACCTAAGGAGCAGCAGTTGTCTTCCCAGGAGTTAGGCCCTGTTATTGAGTTGGGATTATCTACGCCTAAAACCGCTCGTCTCAGCCAGTGGTCTCAACATCAGCTTGAGCCTGGTTGGCAGCCGATGGAGTTTTTATTCGAAGAATCTGCAAAGCCTGCGCGAAGACTGAGAAGCACTTATCACCTTAGAGATGAAACGATAGTTAAGCGGTTTAAGTCTATTAATCTAATGGGTGCTAAGCCAGGAAGTGCTGAAAATATTGCCGAGAATCATACGGTAGCTTTGCTGGTTGCAGTTAGTCAAATAGCCAATCAAACTTACCAAATTTGCGTTCAGGTACAGCCTGTTGGGCAAACAGTGACATTGCCAGCGGGGTTGAGACTACGCCTGTTAGATGAGCAATCTACTGTC
>JBCCRZ010000600.1:0-4238 GCA_039200855.1 Cyanobacteria bacterium P01_D01_bin.44
CGTGAGGCTCCGGTAACCAGAGCCGTCTTTCCTTTAAATGTCATGGTAGAAACCTCCTAACAAACAGTCAGAATGACTGTCAAATTTTTGCGAGCGTCCGCGATAAACATTTGGCCAAATCCAGACCCGTCGGTTGCCCGCAGGTAAAAACCACGTTTTCAAACCGGATTTAGCTGATCGACAGAAACGAGAGAAATGAGACTCTAATGAGCCGGACCCTTCGCAATAACGCGCAAGGAAAGAAGTGATGATGGATGTGCGCGATAAGCGCAATCACTCCCCGAAATTAACATTGCTTTTCAAAAGCTGCAACGTTTGTTTACACAAGCCTTGAGTGAGTAAAATCACTGAACTTGTTTCTCAGAAAAGTTGTGGAAAACGTGGCTGTATGGTGGGAGGGATCGCCCTGTGTTAAGACTTTTAAGTTTTATGAGAGAGTTTGAAAAAACGATTGAGATTTAGGCACAATGGCTACAACTTTGAAGAATATGGTATCGATAACAACATCTTTTAGCATTGATGAGAATCTCTTGTCAGTGGGCTAGCCATCTAAATCGCGAAAAGCGGCGAAGAGAGTCGATCTCTTCGCCGCTGACCCAAAACCGTCTGATTAAAAAAACAAATCAACCGTTAGACACCCGTACCGGCTGGAACCCTGTCTTCTCGTTGAGGGTGGAGGGAGTCGCCCCGTTGCAAGACTGCATAAAGACGATTGAGGGCTTGCATATAGGCCTGAGCAGACGCCACCACAATGTCGGTATTGGCGGCATGACCCGAGTAAATCCGTCCATCGTGGCGCAGGCGAATGGTCACCTCCCCCATCGCATCAATCCCCGCCGTCACCGACTGCACTGAAAACTCAATCAGGTCGTTGGGGATATTCACCACCCGGTTAATCGCCTTATACACCGCATCCACTGGCCCCGTCCCCGTGGCCGCATCCATCAGCTCCTGACCGTCGGGGGTATGGACGGTGACTGTGGCGGTGGGGCGGGCGTTACTGCCGCAGGATACCTGCACCAGCTCTAACTTGAAGTGCTCGGTGACCTGCTGGGTTTCGTCGTTGACGATGGCTTCAAGGTCGCGATCGCTAGTTTCCTTTTTCTTATCCGCCAGATCTTTGAACCGCAAAAAGGCTTTATTCAGCTCCTGGTCAGATAGGTCATAGCCTAGTTCCTGCAGGCGGGTGCGAAAGGCATTGCGGCCCGAGTGCTTACCCAGCACGATCTGATTATCGGTCAGGCCGATTAGCTGGGCGTCCATGATTTCGTAGGTGAGCTTATTTTTGAGCACACCGTCCTGGTGGATGCCCGACTCGTGGGCAAAGGCATTGGCCCCGACGATGGCCTTATTGGGCTGTACCAACATACCAGTCACGCTGGAGATCAGTCGCGAGGTTTTGTAGATCTCTTTAGTATTGATGTTGGTCAGCGGGGCTTCTGACTCCGGGGGGCGACCCAAGAAGGGATTGTAGTACTGACGGCGCACATGCATCGCCATCACCAACTCCTCCAGGGCGGCATTCCCAGCCCGTTCGCCAATGCCATTGATGGTGCACTCCATCTGCCGCGCCCCATTTTTCATGGCTTCTAAAAAGTTGGCAACGGCCAGACCCAGATCGTTGTGACCGTGGACTGAAATCACCGCCTGGTCGATATTCGGCACGTTTTCTTTAATACCGCGAATTAAACCGCCAAACTCGCTGGGGGTCAAGTAGCCCACCGTGTCGGGGATATTGACGGTGGTGGCCCCGGCTGCGATCGCACGCTCTAATACCTCATACAAAAAAGCCGGTTCTGAGCGCCCCGCATCCTCGGGCGAAAACTCCACATCGTCGGTAAAGCTTTTCGCAAACGTCACCATCTCGTCGGTAATCGCCAGCACCTCATCCCGCGATTTTTTGAGCTTGTACTTCATATGAATATCAGAGGTGGCAATGAAGGTATGAATCCGCCCCCTGGTTGCGGGCTCAATTGCCCGCGCCGCCGCCTCAATATCCGAGCGGGTCGCTCGAGCCAGACCGCAAATCGTTGGCCCATCGGCAGTACCCACCTCCCGCGCAATCCGCTGCACCGCCTCAAAATCGCCTGGGCTAGCAAACGGGAACCCCGCCTCAATGATATCGACCCCCAGTCGCGCCAGCTGTCGGGCCACGGCCAGCTTTTCCTCCACATTCATCGTGGCACCGGGGGACTGCTCCCCGTCGCGCAAGGTGGTGTCAAAAATTAAGACTCTATCGGGCTGCGTGCTCATATCCCAGGTTTTAAGTGAAATTTGCTACAGCTTTATTCTAGTGCTGCGCCTCACCCCTGATGCATTTCGTCATAAATTCATGGGTTTTACACGCCAAACTTTGGCCACATCCAGACCTGTCGATTGCCCTACGGGAAAAACTCAAGTTTTCAAACTGGATGTGGTTTATGATTTGACCAAATGGGTTTGTAAACGGTTCTAGTGATGACAATAATGCCCTTAACACTGAATATGGAGCCGGTTATTCGCCTGACCCATGAGCAGTTTTATCAGCTTTGTCAGGCAAATCCCGAACTTAAATTAGAACTCACTGCAACCGGAGAACTCGTTGTTATGCCTCCCACGGGTGGAGAAACCGGAAGAAGTAGCTTGAGTGCGGGGGCTCAACTGTGGAATTGGAATGAGCAGGCCGATTTGGGAGAAGCTTTTGACTCTTCGACGGGCTTTACGTTACCCAATGGGGCTGAACGCTCTCCAGATGCTGCTTGGGTAGAACGCTCACGCTGGCAGAGCTTAACGCCAGAACAGCGACAAAAGTTTATTCCCCTCTGTCCTGACTTTGCAATTGAGATATTATCCCCCTCAGATCGGCTATCAAAGCTTCAGGCAAAGATGCAGGAACATATGGAGAATGGTTGCCAGCTAGGTTGGCTGCTTAACCGCAACCATCGAGAAATTGAAGTGTACCGACCCGGTCAGACTGTTGAGATACTGTCATCGCCACAGACGATCTCAGGGGAATCTGTATTACCGGGTTTCAAGCTAAAACTCTCTAAGATTTGGGGATAGTAAAGTCGCAGTGGGCTGGTGGAGCGCACCAGGCAGATTTTAATCGCCTTGAGGATCACATCAGGCTCATCCACCCAAACAAAATGGCTGCTGTGGGGGCCTTGTAGCTGAATGCATTGCTCGGATAGCTGCATTAGATCTGCGTGCATGCGATCGCGAAGTCTATCAGCGGCCTGCAATGGCAAAATGCCTGATATAAAAGAGGGCTTAAAGAAATGAGCCGCTTTAATATTCACAATGGGCAGCGTCCCCAAATCTTTAGCGTCCCTCAGTTGCAGACCGCTGGTGTGTAAATCCATAATCTCGCGGCTCATGGTAATCCAGTGTTTGGGGCGGCAAAAGGAGCGAAAAACAGCTTTTCTCTGGATATCAGAAAATTGCCGTAGCTCGGGTTTGAGGAACTGAAAGAGCCCTACTGCCTTGAGGACCCGCACAATGCCCAAGGCCGAACCCAGGGTTGACATCCAAAAGCCAGAGGTAAAAAAAACCTTGAGCAATCGCAGACTCATCGGCATCTTGAGCATGCCTGATTCGTGCAGCCCGTCAGTGAGGACCAACCCCGCCACCTTCTCAGGAAAAATGTGGGCATAGAGTCGCATATTGTAACTACCAAAAGACTCGCCCACCAGCAAATACGGTGGCTCTATGCCCGCTCTTGTCAGTAGATCGTCAAGCTCTTGAGCAATCACCCCACTGGTGCGGGGATAGGGGCTGTGTTGACTCCAGCCGTAGCCTGCCCGGTCATAGACACAAACCCTGGCAAACTTGGCAATTTCGTCAATCAGCAAGTAGCCCTCGACGCCGCCTAAGCTATGGTCAAAGACAATGGTGGGTTGATCCGCTTTCGCGGTGCCGCTTTCGTATAAATGTAGACGATAACCACCGATATCGATTAATCTGCCCGGGGGCGATTGCTGATTTTCTCGCCAGCAGGCCCAAAGGTGATAGGCCGTTGTCAGTGCTAAAAGTCCGTATTCCAGCATTTGATATGGGTTAGAGCTAGTCTCTAAATACCGATTGCTCGCATTGAATGCCGCGTGGGGTAGATGCCGTGAGGCCCGGCAAGGTGACCTTTGCCCCTGCGGTATTGGCTGCTTCCCCTGGTTGTCCTATCCGCTTACCCTTCTTCCATCGTGAATACGCACAAATCCGACATATTTTGGGCCGCTATTGGGTACTATTTGGATACCTTTGCC
>JBCCRZ010000601.1:0-4238 GCA_039200855.1 Cyanobacteria bacterium P01_D01_bin.44
CATTACGTTTATCAGCTTCCCCACTAGAGACCAACTCGTCTAGATCACTGGATTTGGCGGTCTTACCTCAATTAATTTAATAACTTCCGACAGCCAGAGCCTGTGTTGATTTTCGGTTACGCATGACCCAGCTGGTTGTTGATATCACACCTAGGCATGATGAATCGCTATCAACTGTTAAAAAGTTTCCTGGCTAAGCTCCTTCTCCGAGGCAATCGTCGTAAACGCAGGTTTGTTTTAGGCTTAATCGACTTAGCCATTTTTACCGTTGCCCTTTATCTAGCCATCGCGATTCGCCTGGACTCTCTGCTACCGCTGGAGTTTATGCTCGATAATGGGTGGCAAATTTTAATGTTGCTGCCGCTCCAGCTGCTAGTTTTTAGTAGTAGCGGTGTCTATCGGCCTATCCTCAGATACTCTAGCCTCACCCTGCTGCAAGCCGTAGCCAAAGCGGTTGGATTAAGCACCGTCGTCCTGATTGTCCTGACCTATTTCCTGGGGGACTGGGCCTTAGCCCGATCAATATTGATTGTTAACGCCTTACTTAACCTGATCCTGGTCGTCTCTGTTCGCCTTACCCTCCGTTGGATCATTCGCCAAAGCTTGTCTCACAGCAAACGACAGGCCATGAGGCCTACCCGCCTTATGGTATATGGGGCGGGTGCTGCGGGGGTAGAGCTGCTCCAGGCGCTGTCGTACAGCCCAAGATACGATATCGTTGGTTTTGTAGATGACAACGCTGATCTGCAGCGTAAAGTCAGTATTCAGGGTCTCCATGTCTATTCGCCCCAGGCACTGCTTGACCTCTGGAAACGTGGCTACTTTGACACTGTTGTGCTAGCCATGCCGTCCGTCTCGGCTAAGATCCGACGGCGCATTCTTGAAACCCTCAATCAAAAATTTATCCCGGTCAAGACTGTCCCCCCGCTGGGCAGGATTATCTCAGGGCATGTGGAGATTAAAGAGCTCCAAGACGTCGATATTAGCGATTTGCTGGGGCGCGAAGAAGTGGCCCCTGATCTGAGTCTTCTGCAAAAGCAAATTACCCACAAAGCCGTTTTGGTGACCGGGGCAGGCGGTTCCATCGGTTCAGAGCTCTGTCGACAGATTGTGCAGCAGCGTCCGAGTTGCTTGGTTTTATATGAGCTAAATGAGTTTGCCCTTTACCAAATCCATCAAGAGCTGACAGAAAACTACCCCCACCTTGAGATCATACCGAGATTGGGTAATGTGGCAGATGGTCCCTATCTAAGCTCCGTTTTACGAGCGCACAAAATTGAGACGCTTTACCATGCGGCGGCCTATAAACATGTCCCTTTACTAGAATCCAACATTGCCAAAGGTATTGAAAACAATGTCTTTGGCACCTTAACTACAGCCCAAAGCGCCATCGAGATGGGGGTTCGCCAATTTGTGCTGATCTCCACCGATAAAGCGGTGCGCCCAACCAATGTGATGGGGGCCACTAAGCGGGTGGCTGAGTTGACCATTCAGGCCCTCTCAGCCCAGACATCCGATACCCGTTTTGCGATCGTCCGGTTTGGCAATGTTTTAGGCAGCAGCGGTTCTGTGGTGCCGCGATTTCGTCATCAGATTGCAAACGGGGGGCCGATCACCCTGACCCATGCTGACATCACGCGCTATTTTATGTCTATTCCTGAGGCAGCCCGTCTGGTCATCCAGGCCGGGGCCATGGCAGTCGGTGGAGAAGTCTTTTTGTTAGATATGGGCGAACCGGTCAAAATATACGATCTGGCTCTGCAAATGATTCGACTGAGTGGTCTGATTCCCGAGGAAGATATTCAAATCAAAATTACGGGCTTACGGCCCGGGGAAAAACTGTACGAAGAGCTGCTGATTTCTGGCGACGATGTCCGACCTACCCAACATCCTAAGATTTACTGCAGCCCGGAATATTGTTTACCGTGGGGCTACCTAGCCCCCAGGTTGACACAGCTGATTAATGCCGCCCAGTCCAATAATCTGGGGATTATTCGGGCGCTTTTGCGCCTGCTGGTGCCTGAATACAAACCGCAAAATGTCGGGATTCAAAACACAGACCTTCAGGCTACTCAGCCACCTCCCCTGGGGCAGTCTGGGTCAACATCAAGATTTACCACCAGCGTAGACCAGCCTTCGTTCGAAGCCGTGTAAGGCAACAAGGTGGAGGGGGCGGGTTAGCGTCAACGGTATACACTGCCACCTTTACCCTTACCAAACCGCAGGTTTTAGGGTAGCGTATTCATTGCAAACTGCTCGGCTGCTTTTATAGCTTTGGCCACAGCGCTTAGGACTCTGACTTTAAGACACCTGTTAGGTCTAAAAGCGATGATGGCTGGCAATTGCCACAAAGCTTTGTGGCAATTGCTATGTGTAGACGATTGCAGAATCTTGATCAGAGGAGAGATGTGAGGTACCTATGCTGACACTGTTATCACTGCTAGCATTCACGCAAAGTGGACCGACTCTGGTAACAGCAAATGAGATGGCTTACCCCCAGGCAGCTGCCCCGGCAAGACTAGCTCAGCAGGCTAACTCAATCGTTCAACAGCAGGAGGTTCGCCCGCTGCCAGGTACTTTGGACCAGGTGCCCGTTTTTAATGACAATAGTCCTGAGCTGGTTCAAACCGACGGCATTTTACTCTCCACCTTTCCCAGACGGGGGAAGGCTACCCCCGACGCCCATTTGGACTATGCCTTTGAAGGTCGATTTGATATTTTTTCGCACCATGTGGTGCGATCGCAAACTCCAGGCGATACCCGCACCCTCTATCAAGCCATTCTCGTCCACAATCCCGGTCGCCGAGCCATCACCCTCAACCTGCGAGAAGCTGCCAGCTACCTGAGTCAAGACGCCCCTTGGCACGAGCGCGCCTCGGTGGAGTCAAACCTGGCCAGCACTAATTTTTCTGGCCCCGGCAGTCGGTTGATGAACGACATTCTAAGAGATCGTCGTCAGTCCCATTGGCCCACTCAGGTCGAGATCCCACCCGGAGAGAGCTACCTGCTGATGAATGCGCCCATCCCGCTGCGGCAGCTGAGTGTGGCCACCGACGGCACGCTGTCGCCAGGGAGCGCGCTACTGCCACCCCCCACCCAGCGCAAAGCCTCGGGAGATGATGATCGGATCAATGCCCGCTCTACCCTGGTGCGCCTCTCAAGTAGCGGCCCCGTCTATGTGGCCAGCTTAGCCATGCATGCCCCTGCCACCGACGATGGTGGCGAGCGTGTCCCTACCCTGGATGAATGGAAACAGGTGCTGATCCGGGGCGAATTGGCCAGTCCACGCGATCTTCCGCCGACCTCGCCCCGCGCCGCCCGCCGTGCCGATCCCTTAATTTACGGTCGAGTCGGCGGGGTCGCCCAGGGGTCTACCTGGCGAGCAACCCTCACCGACCCTTCGAACAGCGATCGGTTGACCATTCCTGAGACCGATCGCCCCATCTCCTATGTGCTCAGCACCCTAGAGCGCAACACCTTTGGCACGGGGCAGATTCAAAGTGCGCCCATGCTGGCGCGATACTCCGATACGGCCTATCGGGCAAACGGCAACTACGGCATTGAGTACAACCTGACGCTGCCGCTCTATAACGATAGCGATCGCAACCAAACCGTCACCCTCTCAGTGCAAACCCCGCTGCAAAATGAAAATTTGCAGGATGCCCTGAGCTTTCTAGATCCCCCTGACCCCCGCGTCTTTTTCCGAGGTACGGTATTGTTTCTTTACCCCGATGAAACCGGCAGACGGCGGGCCAACTTCACCCATTTAGTCCAACAGCGGGGCCAGCGCGGTGAGCCCCTGGTTCAGATTGATATCCCCCCCGGTGAGCAACGCCAGGTAGAGGTGCAGTTTTTGTATCCTCCAGATGCGACACCGCCCCAGGTGCTGACCATCGAGACGAAGACTTGATCAGGCATCCAGTAACGCTGAATCAAGAGGGGCAATATTCAACCAAGGTCAGCGCTGCGTCTGTGGCTCGCTCAGATGTAGCCAGTATTCATGCCCCTTGGGCTATAAATCACAAGCCCAAAATAAGAAAGCCCCTCCAGTAGAAGCGGCTTTTTGAGATTTTAGTTACAATCCTTAACAAGATTTGAGGTTATCTCTCCTCCAACATGCCCTGGATTTGCCCCAGAGCTGCCCTGAAAATATTAAAGCCAGCCCAGCCAGCGGCAATAGCAATCGGTGCCAGTACAGCCACCACGCGGAAGTCAAAGTGCATCGAAAGCCTCCTATC
>JBCCRZ010000602.1:0-4235 GCA_039200855.1 Cyanobacteria bacterium P01_D01_bin.44
ACATCATAGAATATCTGCTTTCCCATCCCAAGCCAACGATGCATTTTCTGTGCCGATATCGTTAGAGCGATCGCTGCTAGATATGGCTTTGAGGAAGGGAATTTCTAATGTTGGATGACTCAATATGACCACCGCAGAGTCCGTTATTCACCAGATTTCTTCTTTAGTCATGAAATCTAATCCTGAGTGAGAGCTCAGCAAGTTAAGGTATGGTCAGCCTTTTGCAGCAGCTATCTTTTATGGATAAGAATGCGTCTAGCTATTTTGAATTTTGCGATTCTCGTCCGAGATTATTTGTTGGATGACATTGCTTCGTATCTGTAATTACAGAAAAATCAGAGGTTTTAATTAAGACTGAAATTGATATTGCAGTGGATTGAGTGTAAGTCATAACTGAAGAGTTGAATTGCATTTCAGACTTTGATTTTAGGAATAGTGGCTAGTATTTCTTCGGGTTTGTTTGTGGCCCATAGCTGAATTAGCGGTGTGAAGAGTTCAAGCTTTAGATACTCACCGGCTTAGGGCACGTCATCAATTAAACCCAGAATGCTGGCGGTGTCGGCATTATCGCGCCCGCTCTGCAAAACCCGCTAGGGGCTGAACTGCTTTCAACATAAGGAGTCGAGTGTTAAATGATGACAGCCCCTAGAAAACCTCAGTCTTGCAAGCTGAACAGACTGAGGCCGTTATCACACAGCTGATTTTCGCCTGAAACCTTAACTGCCTGTTTAAGACACAATCTTCAAAATGGGGAGAATTCAACGCTCATGATGCTTTCTCGAAGACAGTTCAAAAAGCTTCTGTCAGCGGCTTGCCTGAGCGCAGCTGCCACTGTAACGCTGGGGAGTTGTGGTCAGGATCAACCTTCGGCATCTGCTCCTGCCGATGAAGCCGCCCCCACGGAAGAAGCGGCATCGACCGAAAAGATTACAGTTCGCCTAGCGCAAAATCTTTCCCCAATTTCTGGAGTCGCTATTGTTGCCCAGGAAAAAGGCTTTTTTGATGAGCAGGGACTGGCCGTTGAAGTTAGCAACTTTACGTCGGGTAAGCAGTGTTTGGAAACGGTGATTGCGGGGGGAGCCGATATTGCCACCACGGCGGAAGCGCCCACCACGGCAGCAACCATGGCGAACCAATCGATCGCCTTTTTGGCTCGCATGGAGTATTCCGATCTCAAGACCCTGACAGCCGCCAGCGCCAACATTAAAGCGCTGTCAGATCTAGAGGGTAAGCGCATTGGGTTTACCGCTGGGACCGGGGGTGAAGTCTACACTATGACGCTGCTGAAAGAGGCCGGCTTGACCCCGGAAGACGTGACGCTGGTTAATTTGCGTCCCCAAGAGATGCTGCCTGCACTTACCGCTGGCAGTATTGATGCTTACAACACCTGGGAGCCCCACATTAGCAATGGCGAGAAAACCCTGGGCGACCAGGCTATTCAGGTAGATACGCAAGGAATTTATTCCGAGACCTTCAACATTGTCACGATGGTGGACTATCTTGACCAAAACCCGGAGGTGGCCGAAAAATTTATGCAGGCGCTCTTGGATGCCGAAGCCTGGATGAAAGCAAATCGGGAGGATGCGATTACGCTGGTAGCCGAAACTGTTGATATGAAACGGGAAGACCTCGCTCCGATTTGGGATGACTATATTTATGAGGTCGTGCTTGATCAGAAGACCCTCGATATTTTGGATGCCCATGCAGCTTGGCGACTCGAAAGTGGCAACCACCCCGATGGCGTAACCAGCGTGCCTGACTTTCGGACCATTATCTATCCGGAACCTTTGCGAGCGGTTGCCCCTGACCGGGTTAAGATTCCTTAGTTTGGGAGGTGGCGCTTAGTGGCCCGTGTGAACAAGCGACAGACGGCTCTAAATCGTTGGGCGCTGATTCTTTCTATCCCTTTATTTTTTGGCGGTTGGGAATTGATTTCGCGGTTAGAGGTGGTCAACCCTGTCTTATTTCCTCCCCCCACTTTGGTCGCGGTCGCCCTCTACAACTGGGCCTTAAAGGGCACCTTGCTGAGTGATGTCGCCATGAGTCTCTCACGGGTTCTCGTGGGGTTTGTCTCAGGGGCGATCGCGGGCATCGTGGTCGGTATTTTGACCGGACGATATCAGTTTTTAGCTAATCTGCTAGCCCCGGTGTTTCAGCTGTTGCGGCCCATTCCACCGATCGCCTTTGTGCCCATTGTGATTTTGTGGTTCGGGCTCTCGGAGCTGGGAAAGTGGTTCCTAGTATTTTGGGGAGTCTTTTTTACGGTGTGGATTGCGGCTCATCTGGGGGTGCAGCGAGTCGATAGAAACCTGATTCGGGCCGCTCAATGTTTGGGGACTCCAGAGCAGAAAATGCTGCCAGAGGTTTTGTTGCCCAGTGCTCTGCCCTATATTTTTGTGGGTTTAAGAACCTCAATTAGCATTTCTTTCTACACCTTAGTCGCAGCTGAGCTGGCGGGCACTTTCTCAGGCATCGCCTATCGGATCGATATTGCCCAACAAAATTTGCAGGTGGGTCAAAGTTTAGGCGGGCTGATTATTCTGGGAGTTATCTCAGCCATTGCGGATCGCCTCTTTGGCGCCTTCTCTAAGAAAATTGTTTGGTGGACCTGATGGCATCACAGAAGTCTAGATCAAAGTCGCAGCCCAACCTGCCTCCTGGTCGTGCTCGGGCAGCCGTAACGCCGCCAAGTTCATTGGTCGAAAATCCACTGTTGGATACATCGTCGAAGTCATCGGGGCGTATTTCAATTCAGCAGCTGGGGGTGGTGTTTGGCACCGGTAAGCAATCCTTTTTGGCCGTTGAGAATTTTTCCCTAGAGATTACGCCCGGAGAGTTTGTCTGTCTGATTGGGCCGTCAGGCTGTGGCAAATCCACCGTACTCAATAGTATTGCCGGATTTATCCAACCTACCCAAGGTTCGGTTTGGGTGGATGATCGGTTGATTGAGCAACCGGGGGGAGATCGGGGCATGGTGTTTCAACAGCCGTCTCTCTTTCCCTGGAAAACTGTGCTTCGCAACATTGCCCATGGCCCTTTGATGACCGGCAAGCCTAAAGCCGAAGCTTACCGAATCGCTGAGAAGTTTTTACAAATGGTGGGGTTGGCCAAATTTGCCAAACACTATCCCATGACGCTTTCTGGAGGGATGCAACAGCGAGTGGCGATCGCCAGAGCGTTGGCCAATTCTCCCCAAGTTCTGTTAATGGATGAACCCTTTGGCGCCCTCGATGCTCAGACCCGGTTCATGATGCAAGAAAATCTATTGAACCTATGGGAAGAGCTGAAACCGACCATTGTGTTTGTCACCCACGATATTGATGAAGCGATTTTTCTAGCTGATCGAGTAGTGGTGATGAGCGCCAATCCAGGCCCGATCCTCAAAGACCTGAGCATTCGACTGCCCCGTCCCCGATCAATTGACTTGTTGTTAGATCCTCAATTTGCGGCCCTCAAAAAAGACTGCTTTGACTTAATTCGTCGGGAGAGTTTATTAGCCTTTGAGCAACAAACTCTAGGGGCTGTCATCATTTAACGCCCGAATCCTTATGCTGAAAGCAGTTCAGCCCCTAGCGGGTTTTGCAGAGCCGGGCGCGGTAATGCCTATACCGCCAGCATTCTGGATTTAATTGATGACGCGCCCTAGGGACTTAAAATCCTGGCTATAGAAATTTTTTGCCTTCTAGATGACTGAAATCTAAAAGGCAAAGACTCTGCCAATGGCAGGGAAATAAACGTGAATAGACTTTCCCTCAAGCCATAGCAGTGCGGCCACTTGTTTTTAGTAGGGGGCCAAAAAGGATGAAATTGAGGATGTCGGTCGCTGCAAGTTGGTCTGCAATAAAAACTTTGCCCAGAGAGCGCTAATGACTTTCCTCCATGCTCTTGAGGGTCTCTTCGCGAATGCGCTCGAACACTTGGCGATGGAGAGCGACAAACTCAGGCGAAAGGGTGACATCCACGTGACGGGGACGCTTGAGGTGAATCGGCATCTCCTCTTTAATATGGCCCGGATGGACCCCCATAATGCAGAGGCGATCGCCCAGGTAAATGGCTTCCTCAATGTCGTGGGTGACAAAAATCACTGTGGTTTTGAGGTCATCCCAAATATCTAACAGCATTTCCTGCATCATATGACGAGTCTGAGCATCGAGAGCAGCGAAAGGCTCGTCCATCAGCAGCACCGAAGGAGAATTAACCAGCGCTCGGACAATGCTGGCTCGCTGCTGCATGCC
>JBCCRZ010000603.1:0-4233 GCA_039200855.1 Cyanobacteria bacterium P01_D01_bin.44
AGGCGGCAACATTCGCAACATTGCTCTCAACGCGGCCTTTATTGCTGCCGATGCGGATGAACCTGTGATGATGAAACATCTTTTACTGGCCGCCAAACGAGAATATTTGAAACTGGAAAGACCCTTAACCGATGCAGAAGTTAAGGGCTGGATTTAGTGGCTCAAAGCAGGGTTGTCTAAAAGCTGAGGAGTTTATCGCGGCGAATCGTTTTGATTGATTGACTTCCTGTCTCAGCGGGAATCCTTGATATGAAAAGACTAAGTCACTTGTGAAGTGGCCTTTACTTTAGATGGCTAATATCTGGGATTAAGTTAGTGGAATCAATAATAACTCAACGTTTTTTTGTGATGGGTATGACATTGGGCCTATCAGTCGGATGCTCAGCAGCGCCAGAGAAGCCATCAGCCACTGCCCACATTAGCAGCCAATCGGCCAAAGCTGCGATCTCAACTCAGCCAGTAGAGGCCCCAACTAAACCCGTCTCTGAAGAGGCTCAGACTGAGTCCTCTCAGCGTGCAGAGGCAACTGAGCCAACGCAGGTAAATGGTCTGTACTTTTACGGAGAATCTCCCACGCCCGAAGAACCTGGAAAAAAGTATCTATTTTTCCGTCAAGACGGTAATCACATTATCGGGTGGGAGTCAAAGTGGCATACTGACGACAGGTCTTGCCTGCAAGGACAGCGCAATGGCGATATGATTACTGATATTTCAACTGCGATTGCCCCTATTGGCCCTGAAGAGAGCTGGTGGTTCGTCCCTGGAGGCGCTGTTGATCTCAATGATTATTATCAGCTACCCAATAGCCCACTCCCTGACATTGCTCGAGAACTCCTGGAAATGTGTACTGATATCCTCAACGAGCGCAGCGTGGTAGAGCAATCTCCAACCCACGGGTTATCTGCCTGGGTTGGACACTATACGTTTGGTGAATATAATCCAGGGCCACCGGCTCCCCTATCCATGAGCTACGGGATTGATCTCTTGGATGGTACACAGTTGAGCACTGGAAAAGTCACCATAGACGGCCATATGACTGCAAAGCGAATGATGATCGAAGTGAGACCGGAGGGTCCCAATCGCGTTGGGCTTTATCTGCAAGCCCATACGGGTGAGTTGAATGTAACTGAGACATGGCCTGAGCCCGGCGATCTCCTGTTGCAGATGGAAACCCTATATGACGGCCAAATTCGGATTATCTGAGGAGAGCTGCAACCGCTTTTAACAGAGAACAGCGGTATGTTTATTCCCGAAGATCTTATTCGCGAATAATGAATCACATCAGGAGTGTATAAAAAAACTTGTAGAGATCCTTGGAGATACGGAATTCTCTGTCCGATATCCAACGGATATCTAAATAGCGTCAACCTATATCCTAAAATCAAGTGAATCCATCAAGAAATCGGCACAGACTTCTTTTTTTACTGTCTGGCATTGTTCTATTGGTAGGGGGTAGTCTACTGGCTATCACGACGTTCCTGCCAGCGAATAACAACTGCGACCCTCTGATTAATACGGAACGTCCTGTTCTAGGAAGTAATCAATATATTTATATCTGCCAGGACCAATACTACATGCGTGATGGCACTAACTCTGGCTATGATCTCATTGATGATGTTGATATGGCTAGCTTTGAAGTTTTACCCCATCTCTACGCCAAAGATAAAGACGCCGTTTATTATGTTGCTGCCGTAGGTAACGATTTATTTGGAGGACATGAACTGCGAGAAATTATAGGTGCCGATCCCCAAACCTTTAAGGTTCTTGATGCCTCGTTCTCCAGCGATGCATATCGAGTTTATTATGTTGATCCTCGTGATTTTGAGTTATTTGATCTCCCTAAAGAATCCTGGCCTGCATTTAGAGATGCTATTGAGCAAATGAATGACCACCCTAACTCATTAAACACCCTCCTAATCCATTAAATACCCTTTATTACCCTCCGATGTGATGATATGGCAATAGGGCCTGTTCGCCGTCTACAAAAGAAATGTTCCAGAAGGGAGGGGTGGAATTTTCCCCTTCTGGAACATGAGAGATATAGAGAGAAAAACCTGATCTAGGTCACTACAGGCAGGACCTCATGATTTTCAGAAGCTCCTAGATTCCAGGAATCTCAGAGAGTTCACATTCCAGCTCTTCGACTGAGAAGTTGATCATCTCCTGCCACTCTTTAAGGGTAAAAGCAAACCCCTTTTGATTGGCCATCGCTACAAAGGACTCCATGTTAGGTGCTGTGTTGAGGGTTTCGCGGAGGTTAGGATTCGTTTGAGCTTCGCGGTAAAGCTTGACGACTTGTTCTCTAGCCATAGTTAAATTACTCACTAATTTTGTAGGTTTAGGGGTATTTACTTAATCAAAGACGATTTAGGATTTAGGGTTTAAGTTCCAGGATTAATTCCCTGAAGCTGCCTAACATCTGACACCTAACACCCAACACCTAAATACCGTCTATTGCAGGGATAAACTCCCATATTAAGCTAGTTCCCATCAAATTTAATTTGTCTGTTAAATCCTTTTTACCCTGCCAACCCCACCTTCGTGAATCGTCAGAATTACGGAAGTTTTCTAATCCTAGACTGGTTAATATATCAAAAAAAGTTAACAACAGTTTTGGAACGCAAAGGCATTGGTCACTACTCAAGAAATCCTAGGACAGGCATCGGCCACAACTCAAGAAATTTTAGGCCAGGGTTGGGGCTTCCCTATGCGCATGACCGTGCAGGGGGGACTTCAGTTTAGTAGTCATTTCCGCAATCTCGAAGAATCAATTTTCATTATTCTGAGTACTCGTTTAGGTGAGAGAGTCTATCGACCTGATTTTGGCTCTCAGCTGCATGAGCTTGTCTTTGCTCCACTCAATGATGACACCTTGCTGCTGGCCCAGGTTTACGCCCGCGATGCTATTCAAAAATGGGAGCCGCGGATTTCGATTGAGGCGATCACAGCTGCGCCTGCAACCGATGCTGCCAGCCTCAATATCACCGTTAACTATCGCATCAAAGATAGCCACCATCGGCGTAGTCTGGTCTACCCGTTTTACCTCACACCGTCTGCTGAGTAGCCGCCATCTGAATAGCTATCACTATGGAATTTGACTTTCTGCCCAAGCTCCCAAACTCCAATCTAGACGACCGGGCCTTCAAGGATCTGGTTGAAGAATGTCTGCTGCGGGTGCCGCGATATTGTCCGGAGTGGACTAACCACAACCCCAGTGATCCTGGTATCACGATGGTTGAGCTATTTGGTTGGCTCACGGATCAGATGATGATGCGGTTTAACCAGGTGCCACGTCGTAACTATGTGGCCTTTCTAGAATTGTTAGGCATTCATTTACAGCCCCCAGCCCCGGCCCATACGGCTATCACCTTTTACCTGGCCGGGAGTCTACCGGAGCCGTATCAAATCTCGGCAGCGGTGGAAGTGGCGACCGAACGAACCGAGACTGAAGAGGCAATTGTTTTTAGTACAGATCGCCCCCTCACCATTGGCCTTCCGTATATTCACCACCTATTGACCGCCGATACCGCTGAGCGGATTCCCAACGTTCTGCAAGATCGGCTGTCTACCCGCTGGACTCGGCAGTCGGATGGTCGATGGTCGGGCAGTGAGCAGTCAATTTTTAACCCCAGACCGCAACCCGGCAACAGTTTTTATCTGGTGCTCGATCCAGAACAGTCTTTAGAAGGCAACGTGATTGCGCTGAACTTTGAAGGAGAGACGGCCACCCCAACGGGGATTCGCCCGGAAGCACCGCCTCGCCTATGGGAAGCCTGGAACGGTCACGCCTGGGTGCCTGTGCTGATGCAAGAAAGTGACGATGAGACCCGTGGGTTTAGTTTTTATGACACGGGCAGCAATAGCGATATTCAACGGGGTGAGGTAGTGCTACACCTGCCTCAACAGCTGCCGGTTACGGACTTTGCCAGCTATCGAGGCCGGTGGTTGCGGTGCGTGTGTACCAGCCCTGCCCCAGGTACACCGGCCTACAGCAACTCACCTCGGTTATTGAGTCTTTCGGCGCGCTCCATTGGGGGCACCGTAGATGCCAGTCAATGTACGCTCATTCAAGACGAGCTGCTGGGCGAGAGCGAGGGGCAGCCTGGGCAGAGTTTCCAAGTGCAGAGTCGGCCCGTACTACCTCGTACTGAAGAGGAACACTTAGTGGTGATTTTGCCCAGTGGGGTGCAGCAAGACTGGCAAGAGGTGAATGATTTTGCCGATTCTGGTCCG
>JBCCRZ010000604.1:0-4226 GCA_039200855.1 Cyanobacteria bacterium P01_D01_bin.44
CGGATAGTCGCTAGCTCAGCGGCAAACTCCTCTTGCAGACGACGGATGGTGTCTAGTTCTTCAGCGATGTTGGTGTCACCGATGAGTTGCACAATCACATCTAAACAGGCATTCAAACCCGCTGCAAACTCATACCGGCTCATGGCCCGGTTGCCGCGAAAGGTTCGGTCAGGATACCCTTCAATACAGCCATATTCTTCGACCAGGCGCTGCAGTGCGGTAAAAGCCCAGTCAGTGGGTTGCACATCAGAGAGTTCAGAAACACTGGTCACCTGAGCAATTTCCAGAGGGGGCACCGGGCTGGCGTCTGTTGCAGCTCCTTCGGGGGCAGTGCTTGTAGACAAAGCCTCAATCTCGACAATCTCACCGAAACTCTCTGCTGCCCCACCCTCTGGTGCCAACGTCGCAAAAGTTGCCAATAAAATGACTGCCCCGACGAGGGGTTTCTGCCTCACGAAAAGATTCATTTTTTTGCCTCACACACTCAAAAATTGATTGCAGCTTTTACCCTGCTGATCACTCAAAACCAATGTATGAAGCCACGCTGAATGGGGCATGAGTGAAGGGTTAAGGAAAGGTTCAGACAAAGATAAGATCTGAAGAAACCTAAACCTGAGTCAGTTCTTAGCGAAGGCGATAACAACACAAGTAGATGGCCTTAGTCAGTTCTCAGTGGAGGCAAGAACAGAATAAGTAGGTGGCCTTAAATAAACCCTGTTCTATGGCATCCATACTTTTGGCTATCTACTTAGCTGTCCATTTAGCTATCCGTGGTTTCTTATCCACCTCTAACCTCTGTCTTAGCAGTCGCTCACCTACAAACGCCATCCTTGAAGTGAAACTGCAACAGCTGGGGCTCTATTTGGTATAGAAAGTCAGGTGCTCGAAGGATGGAACAAATACTCTTTGCAGGGCTGACGAGCTTACTGCTATTGACGCCAGCCACATTCATGGGGGCTGAGGTTACCAGTGGGCTCAGCCAGGTCGCAACAAAACAGATTTTCCGACTTACTCCGTCCCAGCTGGTGGATGCTGCTTATCGGGGTCAGATTGAGGGCATTCCTGGCTATCGCCGATTTATTAGAGCTGACTATCGCCCCCGAGAGCTAGTGCAGCTTGCCATTGACTCGGGCAGCTTACCGCCAGATACGCTGGATGACCCACGATATCTGAACTCGGTTAGAGTGCACTTACGCAGTTTTCGCCCCAACCGATTTGGCAGAGATTAAACTCACCGCTTCCCTCCCCTGATAACCCTTCGGGTATGGCTAACGTTTTCCTTGTCTGTGCCTGCTTTTCTTGTCTGTCCTAGGGCTATACGCCTTTCCCTAAAAGACGCGATACCATAGGCTATTGAGCAATAGCGGCCTAACCCGCTAAGGTATCTAGGGAAAAATCAAGCGGACGGACGGCGGCGATGCGATATCTGATTACCAGCGCACTTCCTTATATCAATGGGATCAAGCACCTGGGCAACCTGGTGGGGTCGATGCTGCCAGCCGATGTGTATGCTCGATTTTTGCGCCAGGAGGGGGAAACGGTTCTCTATATCTGCGCCACCGATGAGCACGGCACCCCAGCAGAGATTGCCGCCCTGGAGGAAGGGTTAGACGTCGCTGAGTTTTGTAAGCGGCAGTACGAGCGGCAGGCAGAGATTTATCAGCGATTTGGGCTGTCTTTTGACTATTTTGGCCGCACCTCAGGCCCCGAAAACCATGCCCTCACTCAGCACTTTTATCAACAGCTTGACACTCAAGGGTTCATTGAGGAGCGGGAAATCAGTCAGGTGTATTCCCTCGACGATGAGCGGTTTTTACCCGACCGCTATATCACCGGCACCTGCCCTAACTGTGGCTATGAAAAGGCCCGAGGCGATCAGTGTGAGAACTGTACCAAGGTGCTCTCTCCCACCGACTTGATTAATCCACGCTCGACCATTTCGGGCAGCACTAACCTGGAGGTGCGAACTAGTAAGCATCTGTACCTGCTGCTTGATAAGCTCAGCGACGAGGTTCGGGCTTGGGTTGAAGAACAAACCCAGTGGCCGACCCTGACTAAGTCCATTGCGATGAAGTGGCTCAATGAGGGGCTACAAAGTCGGGGCATCACCCGCGACCTGAGCTGGGGGGTGCCCGTGCCGAGGGAAGGCTTTGAGAATAAAGTCTTTTACGTCTGGTTTGATGCGCCCATTGGCTATGTGGCGGCCACCAAAGCCTGGGGTGAGGCCGAGCCAGGGCGCGACTGGGAAAGTTGGTGGAAAACCGACGACGTGCGCTACACCCAGTTTATGGCCAAGGATAATCTGCCCTTTCACACCATCATGTGGCCCGCGACCATTTTGGGCAGCCGCGAGCCTTGGAAGATGGCGGACTATATTAAGGGCTTCAACTGGCTCAATTATTACGGGGGCAAATTTTCGACCAGCTCCAAGCGCGGCGTTTTCTTAGACCAGGCGTTGGAAATTGCCCCAGCGGATGACTGGCGCTACATGCTGATGGCCTCTGCCCCAGAGTCATCGGACTCGGCGTTTACCTGGGAGCAGTTTCAAAACAGGGTCAACAAGGAACTGGCGGATAACTTTGGCAACTTTGTAAACCGGATTTTGAAATTTACCGCCGCTCGCTTTGGCAATGAGCTACCCGCCGGGGGCACCCCCGGCGAAGCCGAAGCTAACCTGCAAGCCACCTGTCAAGAACTGGTGGAGAAACTCCGCAACCACCTGCATAACCTGGAGTTTCGCAAGGCGACCGAAACGCTGAATGCCCTTTGGACAGCGGGTAACCAGTACATTGATGTGCGGGCTCCGTGGGCGTTATTCAAACAAGACAAAGACGAAGCAGCGGTGGTGATTCGCACTTGTATTAACTTAATTCGGCTGTATGCGATCGCAGCCGCCCCCTTCATCCCCTTCACCACCGAAACCCTCTTCGACGCCCTCAAACTCACCGACACCGAACGCAACACCAGCCTGAGAGATGCCGTCGATCTCACCATTCTCGAAGCCGGTCGCCCCTTTGAGATTCCGCCGCCGCTGTTCCAAAAACTCGATGAAGATCGGTTGGCGGAGCTGAAGGCGCAGTATGGGGGAGAGTGAGGAGAATTAAAAATTAAAAATTAAAAATTAAAAGTTTCCGTGCGGGCGCTTTACTTAAGTAAAAGTGGTCAATTTTGAACTTTGAATTTTTAATTGATTGAATAATATGCTCCATTTAGCTTCTCGACCCTGGAAAACCTTCGCCCTGGCAGCTTCCCTCAGCACGGCCCTGATCGGCTGTGGCTCCACCGGAGACTCTGCCAATACATCAGGCTCCACCGACACACCATTTATTGCCGTCACCCAAATCGTGGAACACCCTGCCCTGGATGCTGTACGCGATGGGGTGCGCGATGAGCTGGCAGAGGCAGGCTACAAAGACGGCGAGTCGCTGCAGTGGGCCTGGGAAAGCGCCCAGGGGCAGCCAGCAACGGCATCCCAAATCGCGCAGAAGTTTGTCGGCGAGAGCCCAGATGTGATTGTTGCGATCGCAACCCCCTCAGCCCAGGCCGTAGTCGCAGCCAATCAAGAAACCCCTGTGGTCTTCTCAGCCGTCACTGACCCGGTGGGGGCGGAGTTAGTCACCGATATGGAGGCCCCTGGTGGCCTGGTTACTGGCGTGAGCGATCTGTCCCCCATCGACCAGCACATAGCCCTAATTACGGAGGTGCTACCCGAGGCAAAAAACCTGGGGATAATCTATAACGCTGGCGAAGCCAACTCAGTCAGTCTGGTAGAGCTGATCCAGCAAGCGGCCCCCGAACAGGGCTTTGACAACGTGGTTGAGGCAACCATTTCTAGCTCTGCGGATGTAGCCACCGCCGCCGATAGCCTGGTGGGCAAGGTCGATGTAATTTACATCCCCACCGACAACACCGTTGTGTCAGCCCTGGAGTCGGTGCTCAAGGTCGGCGCAGATAATCAGATTCCCGTATTCGCTGGGGATACAGACTCGGTGGAGCGAGGTGCGATCGCAGGTATCAGCTTCGACTATTACGATGTGGGTCGCCAAACCGGAGAGGTTGTCCTCCGCATTCTCAACGGCGAAGACCCCGGCACAATTCCGGTGGAGACCGTCCAGTCCCTGGAGCTATCGATCAACCCAGCCGCCGCCGAGACCATGGGGGTCACCCTCCCGGAGGCCGTTACCTCAAGGGCCGATCAGGTGATCGAATGAACGCATCCAGACCTA
>JBCCRZ010000605.1:0-4194 GCA_039200855.1 Cyanobacteria bacterium P01_D01_bin.44
ATATATCATCAGTGCCTTAGGGGATTTATCAAAGTGGGCAGAGCTGCAAAGACTGAGGTCCCTTTGGCTTCAGACAATGCCCATAAACTACGCACGTGTTAGCACTGAGAATGACGAATTGCTACTACGATTTTTTGGTTTGAATGAGGTGAGGATTCAAAGGATTTTTCAGAGGTCGATACTCTGTTTGGCTAAGTCTGTGACTGGATTCCTGTCGAAAGCTTACAGTGAAAATTAGCCTTCATTCCCATCCTAATAAAGGATTTTTTGATTTAGGTGAGCAGGGTAAATACTGGTTTTGGCGCTTGCAAAGGATTCAGCTGATCCAATTATCTTAAGATTTTAGCGTTAAGGATGAATACGAGTTTCTACGGAGAGAGCAAATCCGCCCGTTATTAATATGGATGCTCGGGATTAATATGGATGCTCGGGCGGATTCGGTTGTGAACTAAACCTTGGCTAGTTTGAACGCTGCCCCCAGCCCAGCCCCCATTTCTTCTGGGGTGATCTTGCCGTCATGGTCTATGTCGAGGGCGTCAAAGACCGCGTCAGAGCCCATCCATTCTTCGCGGGTGATAAAGCCGTCACCGTCGAGGTCATAGGCGCGAAAGACGTCTTTCGCAGCGTGGCCAACCACAGCTTGCCCATCCAGCTGAGCCAGGCGGTCTGCCAATAAAGATTCTAAAGATTCGAGAGCTTTTGTAAATCCTTGAATGCCTTCGGCTAGCTTTTCCGACGCCATGCGGTCTTCGGCATGCATTTTGTCAAAGGTGGCTTTGTCTATGGAGATTTTCTCAAGCGCTAAATCAGCTGCTTTCTCGGGTGAGAGCTTACGGGGTAGCTCGCCGGTACTCTCGTCAAGCTGAGCCAGCAGCTTAGGTGAAATCGTCAGCAGATCGCAGCCCGCTAGCTCAGTCAGCTCGCCAGTGTTGCGAAAGCTGGCTCCCATGACCTCCGTGGAGTAGCCAAATTTTTTATAGTAGTTATAGATTTCGGTGACGGACAAAACGCCCGGATCCTCTGCGGGTGGATAGGCATCTCTGCCCGTATCTTTTTTGTACCAGTCCAGAATCCGCCCTACAAACGGAGAAATCAGGGTGATGCCCGCTTCGGCACAGGCAATTGCCTGATGTAGGCCAAACAGCAGCGTCAGGTTGCAGTGGATGCCCTCTTTTTCTAAAACCTCGGCGGCTTTGATGCCTTCCCAGGTGGAGGCAATCTTGATCAGAATTCTCTCGCGAGAGATACCAACGGTTTCGTATTGGGAGATTAGGTCGCGGGCCGTGGAGAGGGTGCGCTCAGTGTCGTAGGACAGCCGGGCATCGACTTCGGTAGAAACGCGGCCAGGAATAATTTCAAGGATTTTGCGACCAAAGGCAACGGCCAGTCGGCTGAAGGCCAGGTTGGCGACTGCTTGGGAATCTGCATCTGGGCCAGCATCGGCCTTAGCGATTTGCAATGTTTCGTCCACAATACCCTGATACTGAGGCATCTGGGCCGCCGCCGTAATCAAGGAGGGGTTTGTCGTTGCGTCCCGTGGTTTGAACTGCTCAATCGCTTGAATATCGCCGGTGTCGGCAACCACGACGGTCATTTCGCGCAATTGCTCCAGGAGGGTCCGTGCCATAGTTGTACTCCACTGTATTTTCTAGCGACTGGGTTGGGTGATCACGCCTGTATTGTAGTCACCCCAGGACGAGCTGTCCGTAATCTAAAGACCGATTTTGGAAACCTAAAGGCTGATTGTGGAAGGGCGCGAAGGTACCCATTTGGGTGCTGCGATCGCAAGCCCCATCAGCCATTCTGAAAATATAAAAATAACTGACAGTTCACTGATATCTAAAACATTCATGCAGGACTATGTCATTCGTGGCCAGGTCATGGGGCAGGGTTGCAACGGTTTGCGTGTTGAAGCTTGGGATAAAGACTTGATTTGGGATGATCCGGTGGGTTTAGCCACCACCGATGCCCAGGGTAAGTTTTTGATCCGGTTTGATCGGTTTACGTTTTGGGATTTGTTCTTAGAGCGTAAACCCGATCTTTATTTCAAACTCTTTCGGGCTAACGTCCTCATCCACAGCACTGAAAATAGCGTGCTATGGAATGTCCGTCAGCCCGATATGGATGTCTGTATTGGCATAGCCTCTGACCCATCATAAAATCCTGGATGCAATCGGGTTTAGCCATGTTTGCTCGATACCTATAGAGAAGTCGCGATCGCATCGCGCAGGATCGACAACCCCAGTTCAATTTCCTCATCAGACACCGTCAGAGGGGGCGCAATCCTGAAAACACCGCCCATCCCTGGCAGGTTAACAATATTCATGCTTAAACCCAGGTCCAGGCACTTTTGAGTGATGAGGGCTCCTAAATCAGGGGCAGGGGCTTTGCTCTGTCGATCACGGACAATCTCCATGCCGAGGAGTAACCCCCGTCCTCGGACATCGCCAATGCAGTCAAATTCATCTTGCAGCAAGGCCAGACCTTGCTTAAGCTTTTGCCCGGCGATCTGGGCCCTCTCAGTAAGATGGTCCCGCAGCAGCACCTTCAAAACAGTCAACCCAACGGCAGCAGGCAGGGGGTCTGAAACATGGGTGGTGTAAAAGACAAATCCACGGTCGTGGCACCTCTGCTCAATCTCAGCTGAGGTCAAGACCGCCGACAGAGGCAACCCCGCCCCCAGGGTTTTAGACAGCGTGAGAAAATCTGGAACCACCTCGTCTTGCATAAACGCAAACATCTCCCCAGTTCGACCCAGGCCGGTTTGAGCTTCGTCGAGGATCAGCATCATACCCCGTGCTTCGCAGTGCGTCTTGAGCGCTGTGAGATACCCCACGGGCAGCTCAAGAATGCCCCCCGCACTCAGGATAGGCTCGGCAATAAATGCGGCAAGCGCCCCGGTTGATTGGCGATCAATCAGCTCAAACCCATAGTCAAGCTCAGCCCGCCAGTCATAGTCAGCGCACTGGTCAGCCGTGGGGCCAGCGGTGGGGCCAAAGGTCGGGCGGTAAAAATTCGGAGCCATTAGGGCGATGCCCCCCACCCCCAGCGGACCATATCCTCGCCTCGCCGCTGAATAGGTAGCGGCGGCAGCTCCCCCGGTCATCCCATGCCAGGACTGGGCAAAGCCGACCACTTCATAGCCCCCGGTGGCTAGGCGCGCCATTTTCAGCGCCGCTTCGTTGGATTCTGCGCCGGTACTTAAGAGTAAAACCCGATCAAGCCCTGGGGGGGCCAGGGCTGTCAGCGCCTCCGCCAGGTCCACCACAGGCTCTGACAGCATGCCGCTAAATAGGTGATCGAGGTTGCCAATCGATTGACGCACGGTCTCAACCACATTTGGATGGCTGTGTCCCAAGATGGCGCTCATCTGCCCTGAGGTAAAGTCAAGCACCCGGCGACCAGCGCGATCATAGAGAAATGAGCCCTCTGCCCGGTGGGCAACAAAGCTAGAGAAAGCTCCACCGTAGCGAATCAGGGAGGCTTGGGCTCTCTGCAAGAGTGAGGTTGCGGGGGATGCTGGGTTTGTTTTTTTTGCTTTGTCAGAGATTAACACCATAGGTTTGCCTCGCAAGGTGTCTAAAGTTTAGAGCAGCACGACGATAAGCCTCTGAGCTGTCGCAGCCCTCGGTTAAGAAGCTGCCTGTGTTCAGAGCTAAAGTATGATAAGCGCTTTCGACTGTTGAAGTTGTTAGGGTTCAAACACAATCAAACCGTTTGGTCATTGGAATGTTGTTGAGAACTGTAGCATTGTAAGCTCGTGACAATAACACCTGCGCAGATACAAGACGGCATCCTGACCCAGGTCACCCAGCGCGGCCCGGATAAAACCATCTGCCCATCTGAAGTCGCCCGTGCTTTAGGCGGCTCTAACTGGCGCGACTTAATGGAAGCTGTGCGCGAGCAGGGTCAGCAGTTAGCAAAGGAGGGCAAAATTTGGGTCATGCAAAAAGGTGAAAGAGTGGACGCTGCCCAGGTTAAGGGGCCGATTCGGTATCGCATTGCCCTTGAGTGAGCCCCTCTTTGGTTAAGACATTTGAGCAAATTCTAAAGAAAATCAGTAGTTTCTCCTGAAACCTCATTTTACTGTGACATGGTCTTAGCTATGAATAGTTGGAAATGTTTCTAAGCAGACTGAAGTTAGTGCTTATTTTCACTAATTTCATCGCCTAGGTATTTTTCGACATTTGCTTG
>JBCCRZ010000606.1:0-4193 GCA_039200855.1 Cyanobacteria bacterium P01_D01_bin.44
ATGGCCATGCTCACAACGGCTTCGGCATGATTTTCCATGGGATCAGGCACCCCCCCCACCGCCATGTAAGCGTCTCCGATGGTTTTTATTTTTTCGACGCCATAGCGCTCGGCAATCCCATCAAAGGCCGAAAAAATGCTGTTGAGCTGGCAGACCAGGTCGGTGGGCTTAATTTTAGTCGATAGCTCGGTAAAGCCGACGATATCGGCGAATAGGATGGTGACTTCGCCAAAGGAGTCGGCGATCGCACCGCGATTGGACAGGTTATTTTTGAGGCGGGTTGCGATCGCAGCGGGCAATACATTTAATAACAGCGATTCAGACTTTTCCTGCTCGTCTCGCAGGGCTGCCTCCGCCGCCTCCCGCTCTCGAATCTCTTGGGCAATGCGCTCAAACATATCCCCAAAGGCGCGGGCCACCTCCCCCAGCTCATCTTGACGGGGCTGGGCCAAGCTGCGAAACTGGGGGGCTTGATCTTGCTTGATAGCCTCGGCAGCCAGCATCAGGTCATCCCGCAGGTATAGCAGCGGGTTGATCAAAATGCGCTCGAGTACCGCAATGGTGACAAAGGTCACGAAGAGGGAAATGATCGTCACCAGGCCACCGATTGCGATCGCATACTGCTGCATTTCTCGGATAACCCCAGTGGCATCGTGGCGTACCACCAGCACATAGCGCCCCTGAAATCGGTCGCTGGGCCAGGCCACATCATATCGAGTGCCCTGCTCTACTCTTTGAGACAATATTCCCTGGGCGTGAATGGCCTCAAAGGACAGGGTCGGCTCTTCTCGAAAGCTCGCAAGCACCGTACCCTGAGCGTCATAGAGCACAGCCCCCAAAATCACTGAATCTGCCCTCAGACCCTCTAAGCCGCTAGACAGCAGCGCCTGGGGGGCCATCTCCACCATCATGTTGCTTTTAACCGTGATCAAGACCTCTTGAGAAACCTGCTCAAGCTCTTGTAGCTTGTCACCTCGCCGCCGAAAGTAGGCTGGCACAAAAATGATGCCTTCGATGGTCACCAGGCTCAAAAAGACCCAGGCCACAATCCGACGTGACAGCCTGGACTTTAACAAGCCCAACGAAGATTGCATTAAACCCGGCATGATCGCATCTGTGAAACTAAAGGAGGCACTCTTAATTAGACATCCCTACTTTAGCTCTGTCAGAACGGGATTCGTAAGAGCCCATCACCCGCTCACGAATGCCACTGATCTCCTCTGCCCAATCGACGTTAGGGTCAATCAGCAATCGATGGGCCAGACGATCCACGGTTGCGATCGCCCAGCGTTCCGCATCACCCGTGTCTTGACGATGGAAATCAAAATCGCCCCAGTAGAGAAGCTCATAGTCATAGAACCCATGGCCGTTGAGCGCATGAGACGCCTGCAAAATCTGAATCCGGTGGGTCAAAAACGCCTCGCCCTTTTCCTTGGCCTTGCGCTGGGAGAGTTTCCAGTAAGTTTGCTTAGTTTCAGGGGCATTGGGTAGCGGCCCCAAAAAATCTAGATAGATGTGAATGTCCTTGAGCGTCACAGAGACCCTGGTATACGCCGTATTTTGTGTGTTATACGGACTAAAAATCCAGGTTCTCACCGCCCTGGGAGTATCTCGACCCAGCACCAGGGAAATAATCCCGCTATCTCCCTGGATAGGTTTGCGAATCGCCCGGAAAGGTTTGGGCTTCTCTGTGGTTTTAGACTCTTTCCACCAGAGAAAGCGACGAATAAAGTCAAGGGCGTCCCCGAGAATGCGGTCAAAAACGGCCATGGGTCTATCGTATTTATGCGGTTAGATACACGTCTCTCATATCAATAAGATTGCCTAGGAAACCCCGGTCGCCATCCGTTTTTGTACGGCTTCGGCAGGCAGAAGTGACTCCAGTTAACCCGTGAAATTGGGGAAGCAGGGGAGCAAGGGAGTAGGGGAGCAGGGGGAGGCAGAGGGGGAGACAAGAGAACCCGATAGCAATCGCAGGGCCAGTACATGACCAGAGCCTGCCTATGCCTTTCCCCCTTCCCCCTTTCCCCTTCGCCCTTCCCCAACCAGGTTTGTTAGACTAAACAAAACCCATCAAGTGAAGCGTCTATGACCCTCGCCACATCACCCAGCAAATGGCTCCGGCTCCAAGAAATCCCCAAGCTTGACTACGCCTCGACCCCCGACCGGTTTGATCAAACTTGGGAAGCACCCCTGTCAACCCTGCTCGGTCTCGGACGAGCCGCAGGGGCAGATTTTATCGAATTTTTCTTAGAGCGAAAGAACTACATTAGCTGCCTGGCTGAAGATGATGCCATTACCAGCATCTCCCCGAGTTTGGTGACCGGGGCTGGGGTGCGGGTGTTTAAGGGTAAAGCTGACTGCTATGTGAGCACTAACGACGTTACCTTTAATGGCCTCAAAGCCGCTTTAGAAAAGGGGCTCTCGATTATGGGGCTGCTCTTACCCAGCGGCACCGCCCACGTGCCCGAGGTCACCCTGGAGCTGATGCGCGACTACGCGGCCATTCGCGGCAAGGAAAACTGGCTGACCAGCTGTAGCTCGATGCAGGCCATGGGCGAAGTCTTGCTGGGAGCCAATGCTTCTCTGGGTAAGCAGGGTAGCCATGTCCAGGCCCGTCGTACCCAATATTTTAGAGATTGGCAAGAAGTTTTGGTCGCCGCCAGCGACGGCACTTTTGCCCGCGATATTCGCTTAACCCAGTCGGTGGGCAGCAACTTACTCTGTGCCGATGGCGACCATCGCTCATCGATCAGCCAGCGCCTGGGCGATACTAGCGACCCCAGCTTTTTGACCGCCTGGGACTACGAAACCACCGCCGCCACGATTGCTGAGTCGGCAGGCAAAATGCTCTACGCCGACTATGTAGAGTCCGGTACCTATCCGATCATCATGGCCAACCACTTCGGTGGCGTAATCTTCCACGAAGCCTGCGGTCACCTGCTCGAGACCACCCAAATCGAGCGAGAAACGACTCCCTTCATGGACAAAAAGGGTGAGAAAATCGCCCACGAAAGCCTCACCGCCTGGGACGAAGGCCGCTCCTCCGAAGCCTTTGGCACCATTGATATGGACGATGAAGGCATGCCCGCCCAACGCACCCTGCTGATCGAAAACGGCGTTCTCAAAAACTTCCTCTCCGATCGGGCTGGGGCCATGCGCACTGGCCACCCCCGCACCGGCAGCGGTCGCCGTCAAAGCTATACCTACGCCGCCGCCTCGCGGATGCGTAATACCTACATTGCCCCCGGCGACTACAGCATCGACGACCTGTTTAACTCAGTTGAGAAAGGCATCTATTGCAAAAAAATGGGCGGCGGCAGCGTCGGAGCCACTGGCCAGTTTAACTTCGCCGTCGAAGAAGCCTACCTGATCGAAAACGGCAAGCTCACCCGCCCCCTCAAAGGCGCGACCCTGATTGGTGAAGCCGTCGACATCATGAACAAGATCTCCATGTGCTCCAACGATCTCAGCCTCGCCCCTGGCTTCTGTGGCTCGGTCAGCGGCAGCATCTATGTCACCGTTGGTCAGCCACATATTAAGGTTGACAGCATTACGGTGGGGGGACGGTAGATGACTGTTTCAACGATTGCCGAGCAAGCTCAATCCATTGCCCGTAAGCTCAACATTGGCAAGTACGATATTTATGGCAACACCACCGACACGACTAGTGTTCAAGTCGACAAGGGTGAACCCAAGCAGGTCAAAGCTTCGAACCGTGCCAGTGTGATTGTGCGGGTCTGGAATCCGTCGGGTCGGATTGGGGTGACCTCGACCACCGACGTTGACGAAATCGGGTTAGAGCTAGCCCTTAAAACGGCCTATGAGGCCAGCGACTTTGGGGCCACGGAGAATATTCCAGATTTTAGCCCTGAGGCCAAAGCTAACCTGGCAAACGTGTCGGTAGAGCAAGCCGAGGCGGCTCCGGTGCCTGAGCTGATTGAGCAGCTGGTGGGCGCTGAGACCGCGTTGTTGGCAGCCCATGATGCGATCGCAAGCGTCCCTTACAACGGTCTCACCCAGAGTGATACCGAACACTTCTATCTCAATAGCGCTGGTGCCCTGCGCAGCGAAGCTCGCTCAACATCGGTGATTTACCTCTATACCAAAACCGAGCAAGCAGGCCGGAAGCCTCGCTCTGCTGGAGCGGTGCGCCTGAGCCATAGTCTGCAATCCCTGGATGTAGACGGCTG
>JBCCRZ010000607.1:0-4192 GCA_039200855.1 Cyanobacteria bacterium P01_D01_bin.44
CATCAGTATTGAACACCCACTAAATCTTTTTTAACGAGCCAGTCTGCGATGTCTTGATTCATCTGTTCAGGGATTTCCCATGGCAATAGGTGGGCTGTATCGGGGTAGCAGCGAAACTCACAGTCTGGAATATGGTGGGCTGTTTCACGGCTGGATGCCGCTGTGATGTGGCGATCTTGCTCACCGCAAAGCATTAAGCAGGGAATGGTCAAGCGCTGGAGATCAGGGAGCCGATTATACCCCTGGCGCAGAGCCTGGTTGAGAGCCTGGGTGGCCTGGGCCGATGTTTGCAGATAGGCAGATACCCCTTCGGTGGCCAGGCGCTGGTAGGCGTGGGGCGTATGCTGCTGGATCAAGTAGCGAAATAGGGAGCGCTTACCCCAGGTCTCAATATTCCACGACCAGGCTGGCCTGGCCCAGTTGATCACCCCGGCTACCCCGGTGTAAAGATTATCTTGCCAGGTGATGGCGGGGTGACTGCCCCGCGGGCGAGCTGCCGTCGCGACCAGGATCAGCCCCCGCACCTGGTCAGGATGCCTGAGGGCCAGCTCCATTGCCAAAATGCCCCCCAAGGACCATCCCAAGACCAGGCAGCTTTTTTGAGCAGGTTTTGGCGTAGCCAGGAAGGGAGCCAAATCGTCCAGGTGAGTCGCCATGTCAAAATCCTCGGTAGGGCGACTCTCGCCATAACCGCGCAGATCTGGAGCGATAGTTTCAAACTGGCGAGACAGGCGTTCGGTAAACACCGACATACTACGACCGCTGCCAGGATGGCCGTGCAAACAAAGCAGCGTTGACCCCTGGCCCTGACGATGAAACTTGAGTTGCATCGGAGGGATGGGGGGAGGTGGAGGTGGGGAAGGTGAGGGAGGTGTTTGTTGGTAGTTCAGTCTATCCTCCCCCATCTCCCCTATCTCCCCCATCGCCTAACTCCTAACTCCTAACTCTTAAGTCGACGCCTTGTCTCAAGTTGACGCCGGTTTAAAGTCGAGGGAGGCGGAGTTCATGCAGTAGCGCTGGCCCGTGGGCTTGGGGCCATCAGGAAAGACATGCCCCAGGTGGGCGTCGCAGACAGCGCACAGCACCTCGGTGCGAATCATAAAATGACTAAAATCTCGCTTGGTGGCGACATTGTCAGGTTGGCTGGCATCCCAAAAGCTAGGCCAGCCGGTGCCTGAGTCATATTTGGTATCTGAGCTAAACAGCTCTGCGCCACAGCAGATGCAGTTGTAAGTACCCGGTGTTTTGTTGTCGTGATACGCACCGCTAAAGGCGCGCTCGGTACCTTTTTGGCGAGTGACCTGGTACTGCTCGGGGGTGAGCTGGGTTTTCCACTCAGCATCTGATTTCTGAACTTTTTGAACCATGTCTAATTCGAGATCTTCCGTTAAAGATTTTTTTTGATCGTAACGTAAGGTTGCTAAATTTGCCCTCAGGAGAAGAAGGGGCTGGGGCTTACAGATGTCTTAGCGGTTTCTCGGAGCGAAGGCTGCCTCAGAAGACTTTTGTGATCCCCTGATTCAACTGTCGTAGACGATAGCGTCGATAGGCGAGCAGACTGCCCCCGGAGAGGACAAAGGCGGCTAAGGGGGCAGCAATGGGCACCCAGGCATTGAGTAAAAAGAAGCCCATGCCCACGCCGGTAATGGCAGTGCCGCCACCTAGCCCGGCCAGGCCAAACCGCGACGGTCGTCGGATCAGCCAGGTAAGTGCCCCACCGGCTCCGGCACAGAGGCAGATCCAGCTAATCTCAAGCCAGTCGGGCCAGGCCCAGGGCAGTGATTGATTGTCCAGCACCGCTGTCAAAAATTGGCTTACCATGTGCCCATGAACTTCGACACCGGGCATTTGATGATTGTGACCTCCGAGCAAACTGTAGGGGGTAAAATGTTGGTCTGGACTGGTGTAGGCTGTGGTCCCAATCAGGATAATTTTGTCTGTCACCCAGCTGGGATCAAAGGCGTTGTTGAGAACATCAGATAGAGAGACCTGTCGCGCCACCGTATCTGGGGAGCGATAGGTGAGAAATATTTGATACCCCAGGGCATCTACCGATTGATAGCCGCCGAAGGTAGCGGTGATCGGATTGAACAGAGTGTCCCCGACCACGATGATGTCTGGATCGGTTGTGCTTGGGGCAACTTCAAGCCCGTGCTGCTGGTAGAGATAGTCCGCTGCAACTTGTAGCGCAAAGGAGGGGATGACTTCGCCGTCGGCATAGTTGTCTGAATTGGCAAAAAAGAGATTGCGGCGGACTTTGTTGTCAAAATCTGTTGGGAAGTCGTTAAAGCCAACCTGAGCAGGGTCCAATTCGGGGGGCGGTGGGATGATATTGCCATCATCGTCACCTAGCTTAGTAATACCGATTATATTTTCAGCCTGCAGGCTTTGGCCTAAGGCTTCGCGCCCCGCTCCTTGGGGGATGTTGCGATGCAAATCGAGCCCAATCGTAATGGGCTGATGGGCTTGCAGGTTTTCGATGGCGTCAGCGATGGCCTGGTCAGACGGAATCTCGGTCTGCAAATTGTTCAGATCTTGTTCAGTAATACCGACGAGCAGCAGGCGAGGGTCGGGGCCTGGATCGCCGCTGTGGCTCATCAGCCAGTCGTGGGTCAATAGCTCAGCAGGGACAAAGGCACCCATCTGCCGCAGCCCCAGGGTTAACCCAGCGGCGGTGAGGGTTGCGATCGCAACCGCCCTCAAGCTTTCCTTCCAGGTCGGCTGCCACACCGTTTGCAACGGCAGATAGGTCTCAGGAAAGGCGGTGAGGGGCACCTCCTTGGGTAGCTCATCGAGGCGATCGAGGTCTCGCAGCACCTCATCCACGCTCTGATAGCGCTGATAAAAGTAATGGCGCACCATCTTGTTGATCAAAATGGCTAGACCGGGGCTGACCGGGGCAAAGTCCTGCCAGCGCAGATCCAGGGAGCCCTCCAGTTCAGGAATATCGGTGGGGACGCGACCCGTCAGGGCGTGGATAGCGGTCATGCCCAGGGCAAAGACATCGCTGCTGTGGCGCGGCTTACCAGCAAGCTGCTCACTGGGGGTATAGCCCTGGGTACCGATGCCGACGGTCAGATTAGTCATCTCACCCGAGACAATCTGGGTGCGGATTTCTTTGACCGCCCCAAAGTCGATCATCACCAGTTTGCCGTCGCTGCGCCGCCGGATAAAGTTGTCGGGCTTAATATCGCGGTGGAGCACATGGTGCTCGTGGACAAACTTGAGAATCGCCAGCGCCTCGCGCAGCAGCTCGATCGTTTTGGCTTCGTCATAGCGCCCCACGCGCTTAATTTCATCCCGCAGAGGCTCGCCGTCGATCAGTTCTTGAACCAGGTAAAACTCCTGGTTGTCTTCAAATGAGTCGAGCAGTCGGGGAATGCAGGAATGCTCCCCCAGGCGCTTCAGGGTATGAACCTCGGTATCAAACAGCCGCCGCGCCACCTTTAGAAACGTGGCATCCTGGCTAGCGGGCTTGAGCTGCTTGACAACGCACTGGGGCTCCCCAGGCCGCTGGGTATCGATTGCGATGTAAGTTTGGCCAAAGCCACCCGCCCCAAGCACCCGAATTAATTTGTAGCGTCCCGCGAGTACCTGACCTAGCATTCGTCCCCAAAGCTGCAGCTTAAGTAGTTATTCTACCCGCTGAGCTTAAGGGAGGCGACTGGTTGGAGGGTACGGACAGTAGAGGGAGTGGGTAATGGGGAGTGGGTAATGGGTAATGGTTTAAATTTCCCCACCTATCACCTATTACCTATCGCCTAGCGAGCAGGGCAGCGTTCATAGCTGAAATAAGCATCGTCTGGGTTTTCAAATGAGAGGCCTTCGCTAAGCTGGACGTTCCAAAACCCGTCGTATTGCTGATTGTTTAGGGCCAGGATTTCAACCGTGTAGCCGCCTGCATTGGGCTGATCGCCGACATAGATAGCACCGGGACTAGTGATGCCAAATTCGTTGATTTTGTCCGGGCTGAGAGGGGTGTAGATACCTTTGTAAGCAGTCTCCCAACTGCTATCGAGATTTCGCATCCAGAGGTATTCACCCGCTTGGGTAAAGACATAGCGACTGTGATCGCACTCACCGGGGGCTGACCACTCTCCCACCAACAGGGCAGGATCAACTACAAACTCCTCTGCAGTAACGGTTTCAGCCTCACCCTCGACTTCGGGGGAGGGCTCAGGATCGGTTTCAG
>JBCCRZ010000608.1:0-4190 GCA_039200855.1 Cyanobacteria bacterium P01_D01_bin.44
CTTAAAAGCGGACCTGAAACCCGTGAAATCTCTTCTCAAGAAGACTCCCTTGAGCTAGATTTAGTTACCCACGATATCAAAAAGTTTTTTGGGCTACTGCTCAAGCGCAACGGCTATGTCTTAGAGCAGCTATACTCGCCGTTAATTGTTCACACGACCCCTAAACATGTCGAGCTAAAAAAACTAGCCCAAGGCTGCATTACTCGACACCATAGCCAGCACTATCTAGGCTTTGCTAAAACCCAGTGGCGACTCTTCTCTAAGGCTGAAACACCCCGCGTTAAACCTCTACTATATGTGTTTCGAGTTTTACTGACCGGCATTCACCTGATGCAGACAGGTGAAATTGAGGCTAATTTGGTCACCCTCAATGAGAAGTTTGAAATCTCTTATTTACCAGATCTGATTGAGCAAAAGGTGACGGGCACAGAGAAAGGGATCTTGGCGAATGCTGATCTGTCCTTTTATGAACAAGAGTATGAGCGATTGCTGCAAATGCTAGAAGCAGCTGCCATTGATACCCATTTACCAGGCAGCACTACAGCAGACGCCGCCCTAAACGATTTGCTGATTCAACTTCGGTGCGATTCGAGAGATGGCTGAACCTCGATCGAGCCAGCCTATCCCTTTCGATAGATCCGGCCTCGCCATTGAATCGTCCTTTGAAAGGAAGATAGGAATATCCGCAGCACCGCCAACGGATCAGCTAAGGGAGACAGCCAAAAGAAAGCGGCTGTTGAAAAGAGTTTTGGGGGATGATGATAAGAGGCTGCGATCGCAGCTTGCATCCCCCATCGCGTTGCCAGCAAGAACACATTTAAGCCTATTGCCAGCCTTAACATCAAACTGTCGTAACCCATCAGAACAAAAGGTGAAAGGCCTAGCAACACAGCTAGAGGCATCGCCTGGGTGCTTAGCAACAACCCCAAATCTGCCCAGAGCTGCCCAGGTGACGTGGCATCTTTGAGATCAAGGGAGCGTCCCCAGCCTTGCCAGGTCTCAAGCGCCCCTTCGTACATACGCACACTGATGACATGGGCACCGTCTAAAAACCCAACCTTAAAACCAGCTTTCGCAGCGGCACGCGCCAAGGTAACATCATCACAAAATGAGCTGGCCGCACAGCTGTATCCATCGAGCTGAGCCAGCACCGTACGACGGCATAGAAAACACTGACCATTTGCCATCACCCGCTCCGGGGCAGCATCCCGGACCCCGGCGGAGTCAAATCGATAAATCAGCGTCATCAACAGTGCGGGTTGCAGCCACCATTCCCCAGCAGAAACCAGTCTAAAGCGTGGAGAAAGCGAGACCAAATCGTAATGCTGCGCATCTGCCTCAGCCAAAATGGCCGCCACCAACCCCGGCTGAGGTTGAGTATCTGCATCAATCCCCAACACCCACTCGCTCTCGGGGGAGCTAGCTATAAAGCCTGTCTGCAAGGCCCACGGACGACCTACCCACTTGGGTGGCAAGGGATCATCTGTGATCAACCGAATCCGGGCATCCCGCTGAGCCATCGCTTCGACTCGCTCAGGCGTGCCGTCCTGAGATCGGCTATCGACAATGATGATTTCTCTCACCGCTTTGCCTTGCTGAGATAAGCCGGTTAAACAAGGCTGAATGCGATGGGCTTCATTTAGGGTCGGGACCACCACACTCACGCGGTGAGCCTGTTTTTCACTCGCAGCTCGCGGTGCAATCGGCGGCTGTCGTCGTGCCCCTTTCAGGAGTCGAGATAGTAAGATAGCGGCAAAAGGGGCTTGCCATAGCAAAAGCCCCATAGATAATGCCCCGCCCCCCTCAGCAGACAGCAAAACTGAGGTCATTCAGCGGCCTCTTGACCAGAGACCGCCAAGCTACCGAATCGTGGCGGCTCGGTCAAAGACGGCTGAGATAAACCCATCTCTTCAATGTGTTGCTGCGTCGCGAGTCGATACAGCCAGAGCGTTGGCAAAACCCCGAGCAACAGCCCCAGGAGAATCGGCGGATAGATTTTGCCATCAACACTGATCAGGGCCGCAAACGCAAAGTTGCTTAGATAAATGCCTAACGGTAGCGCTAACGGCAGGGTTTCCCAACGTTTGGGTTTGGCTCGCCACAGCAGGGTCGCGATGCCCATATAAAGCACACCTGTGCCAAACCAGCCTGCAAAATTTTGGTAGGGCATGCCAAAGAAAGCACCGGGCTGATCCCAGGCCCAAAAGGGCATGGTGGTCTGACTCATGGCAGGGTCAAGCACAAAATCCCAGGCGGTTAACAAAACCGCCCCGATGAGAATCGCACCCACGTCTGCTAACCAGCCCTTAGTCAACGTTTTGAGCCCCATATAGGCAATTAAATAAGCGCTAAGCCCCAGGTAAAACCAGGACAGCGGAATTGTAAACGGCACCAAATCGGCAATCTTGTACCCCAACCCGGTTAAGTAGTGATAATGTCCAAAAGGAAGGCCTGTGCTGGTTCCCAATAGCTCAGCGCTCAGCGAAACAGCAATCGCTGTCACCATAAAGCTCAGCCAGTGCCATCGGCCCAAGTAGCGGTAGGCATAAATCGCCACGGCGACAGCCCCCGAAATCATATAGACCGCACCCCCACCCGCCATTGACCAGCGAAAGGCTGTGCGCCCCAATTCAGGTAATTGAATAATAAACTCTGGATGGGGAAGTACCAGCAACAACCCCGCCAGACCAAAGATGAGTGAAGCGATATGTACCGTAAAGCAGATGCGCTGCGCGATCGCAAAAAGTTTCATGAGACGGAAAGTCCTCTGAAGGTCAGGAAAATGTTTGCCCGTAGCAGATAGTGTCTGTGCAGCTGTGGACAAATGACTAATGACCCGTGGCATAACAGTGCCGATTTAACCCATAAGTCGTGTAATGCTGTACAGACTCAGTCTGACAGCAGATCACCAAAGCTGCTGTCAAAAGTATCTAGAATCGGCCATGAAAATAGAGTTGTTAACTCGCAGTTGAAAGACGCCTAACAAGTCAGGGGTGAACCCATTAAAAAGCGAAGCGTAACGTGTAAAACAATATGAATCGTTGCAATCAGGTGTCTAACCCAACGGCTGTATAAGTTAATTTAACAAGAATTAAGTGAATAGAACTTAAGCAAATAAAAAGAATTTTTGAACGGGCTTTCTCGGGTTTACCAGAGAGAAGAAACCCCATCAGCTTGTGTTCAGATCAGCTATCCAGATGAGACTGTGTCCGGAGCAGATTTTGTCCAGATCAGGCCCTGGCCTCAGACAATTGCGCTTAGATGGTTGATTTTTTGGCCTATCAGCTGCTGAAAACGTCGAGTCAGGACCAGTGCAGCCACCAATTGCCCTAGCGCCAGGCTCCACCACAGTCCCACGCCCTGCCAGCCAAACAAATGCCCGGTGAGATAACCCAGTCCAATGCCGATACCCCAGTGGGCCAAGACATCCACCGCCGCCAGCAGGTGGGTATCTTTAAGCCCTTGTAGCGTGCCTGCGCTAATAATGCGAATGCCCTGGCAGATTTGAAAGACGACGCCGATCTTAAACAGGGTTGCCGCGATGCGAACAGTTTCGGCATTTCCTGGATGGCTGACATCCAGATAAAAACCGGCAATGGTTTGGGGCAATAACCATAAGGGCATTGCCAACAGCACCACCAGGGCCAAATTCATCAGTAAATTGGCATACCCCACCCGTCGAGCCGCTCGGGGTGCGCCTGCGCCCATTTTGTGGCCCGTCCGCATAGCGGCCGCGTAGGCAAACCCCCAGGAAAACATCAGCAGCAGCTCCGTGGTGGTCATGACGATGCGATGGGCGGCGAGCATTTCAGTGCTCCAGAGCCCCATCAGTAAGGCGGCCAGGGTCAGGGCACCCATCTCGGTGCCGTAGTCTACGCAGAGGGGCCACCCGTGGTGAATGATTTCGGAGAGAATGGGCAGGTCGCACCGCCATCCCTGTCTTAAAAGCCTTAGCTTCCTCAGTCGAGGGTGGACCCGCAGCATCAACATCGCCGCCCCAAAAGTCAGCCAAAACACCAGGGTACTGGCCCAGCCGATACCCGCCAACCCCAGTGCCGGTAGCCCCCACTGACCGGTCATCAGCCCATAGTTTAGAAGGATATTAAGAGGAATACTTAACCCCATCAGCACTGCCACCATTCGGGGTCGAGCCACCGCCGTCATAATCTCTTTGAAGACCAGCAGCCCCA
>JBCCRZ010000609.1:0-4180 GCA_039200855.1 Cyanobacteria bacterium P01_D01_bin.44
ATACAGCCCAGGCCAATGGCTGAGACTTCAAGTTCTGGGCCAAGTTTGCGAGTTTTCATCGTTTCATTCTCCGAGTGCTTGTAAATTTATCTTTCTCTCAGCAAAGACTTGTTTAACCGCAGCCATGCCATTTAGCGCAGACGGAAACCCAGCGTAAACGGCCATCTGCATGACGACTTCTGTAATCTCTTCGGTAGTACAGCCCACATTCAACGCCGCATGAATATGCACCTTGAGCTGGGGCTGAGCATTCCCTAAAGCCGTCAGGGCAGCAATCGTGGCAATTTCTCTCGATTTCAAATCTAATCCAGGGCGAGAATAAATATCGCCAAACGGGAATTCGATGACGTAGCGAGCGAGGTCAGGGGCAATCTCCTGCAGGCTCTCAATCACCTTTTCGCCAGCTTCACCGTCAATTTCTTTCAACTGTTGCCAACCCTGCTGATAGCGATCAGAGGGCACAGATTGATGATTTGCAATAGTTTTCATACAGTTCTCCTAAATGAATCAATTAGAAGGCAGGGCATGGCTCCGCTTTTCTTGAATGCCCCTTGGGCTATACGCCCCTACGGCAGATAAGTAGCTAAGCAAGAATAATTACTGTGCACCGCCTCAAGAAATCCCTCCGCTGCGCCACCCCCCTTAATAAGGGGGGCTAGGGGGGAGCCCCGCGAGAAATTAATGAGGAAAATCTGGCTAGAGAACTTTCTTAGAAAATTTTTGTTCCACTTCCTTATAATGCTGGATTTTCCAATCGATCACAGCGAGATTTTCCTGTAGCTGCTGTAAATGGTCTAAAACAGTCTGGCGATGGGCTTCTAACAAAGCCCGCCTCTCCTCAACTGCATCAGGCTGCTCCCGCAGCAGCGTTGCATATTGCTGCATCTGCCGAATGGGCATCCCCGTCAGACGCAGCTTGGTCAGAAACTTGATCCAGTTAATGTCTTGCGCAGAGTATCGTCTATGGCCATTTCTGGCCCGGTGAATCGGCGCAATCAGATCGCAACGCTCGTAGTAGCGCAAGGTATGGACGCTTAGCCCGGTCGCTTTTGCCACCTGCTGGATGGTTAGCGTGGCTGAAGCCACAGATGGGATCGTCAGTTCCTGTTCCATAGCCATAGCCTAGAAGTTAGAGCACACTCTAAGTCAAGCAGTTTTTTCGAGTGTGTTCAAAATTGGTTACAAAAAGGCAGATTCAGGAAGGTGATGGGTAGTGGTGAGTGGGTAGTGGGTGGTGGGTAGTGAAGATGGGGGTGATGGGGTAGACAATGCTCCTCATCACCCCCATCTCCCCTACCTCCCCTATCTTGGTGACTCTTGACTCCTGGCTCTTGCCCCCTATCTCAGAGATAATTCCCCACTTTAAGTTGTCACCTAAAATGTTCAATAGTCTATATAACTGTGCATCTCGTTATTTAGAGGGAGCTAATGAAGGTTTTAATGGTCACGCTGGGGTCTCGGGGCGATGTTCAACCCTATGTTGCTCTAGGCAAAGGGTTAAAAGCAGCCGGGCATCAGGTCACGATTTGCACCAGTGCCCTCTATCAAGCGTTTGTGACTGACTACGGTCTGGATTATGGCTATATGAATAATGAATTTATTCAATTGATGGATTCAGACGCAGGTCGGGAGGCAATGGAAAATACAGATAGCTTATGGGGCACAGTCCGCACCACTGTCAAACTGTTTAAGCGGGTCAAGCCAATCTTGCGACAGAGCCTGAATGATATTTGGGAAACAGCACAGGCCGTTGACCCGGATGTGATGATTATGGCGTCTAAAGCGATTATCTTGACTGAGCCGATTGCCGGCAAACAAGAGATTCCCTTGCTGATATCGATGCCGTTTCCCCAGTTAGTCCCGTCAGCTCAGGTACCTTCGATGGGCTTTCCCGATCTGAAGCTGGGGGCCTGGTATAACCGACTCACCTATAAGATTGTCCATTGGGCAACGGGGCTGTACGGCGGTGTCCCTAAAGCATTCCGCCGTAACGTTCTACAGTTACCGCCTAAACCAAAGCATTTGAACCTGTTACACCGAGCCGATGGGAGTCTTATTCCTCAACTGCACTGCTATAGTGGGCAAGTTTTACCTCGCCCAACCGATTGGCCTGACTCGGCTTACGTCAACGGATATTGGTTTCTAGATCAACAGGATGACTGGCAACCTTCGTCGGAGTTGAGTGCGTTTTTAGCGGTGGGCAAGGCCCCCATCTACATCGGGTTTGGCAGCATGGCCGGGCGACATCCGCAGCGGTTAGCCAAGATTGCTATTGAGGCATTGCAGGCAACCAACCAGCGGGGCATCTTGGCGACGGGATGGGGTGGGCTACAGGCCAGCCATTTACCGGATACTATCTTTAAGCTTGATCAGGCCCCCCACGCCTGGCTGTTTCCCAAAGTGTCAGCAGTGGTGCATCACGGGGGCGCAGGCACTACTGCGGCAGGCTTACGGGCCGGGCGTCCGACGATTATCTGCCCGTTTTTTGGCGATCAGCCGTTTTGGGGACAACGGGTTCATGCGCTGGGTGTTGGGCCAAAACCGATTCCGCAAAAGCGATTGACTGTGGCGAATCTGGCGCAGGCAATTCAGGAGATCAGCTCAAATGCGAGGATGCGGCAAACGGCTGAAGCGTTAGGCCAAAAGATTCGAGCTGAGGATGGGATTGGGAATGCGATCGCAATCATTGAGTCTCTAGCTCGAGTGGGTTGACATTTTAAGACGACCGGTCATATAATATCCATATGGCTAGACCAAAACGAAACGAAAACATCCGTGAGAAGCTTCTGGAGAAAGGACTCCACCTGTTCATCAACCAGGGCTATCACGGGACCGGCATCAAAGAAGTGGTCGATCAGATCAAGGTTCCAAAAGGGTCTTTCTACAACTACTTTGAGAGTAAAGAACAGTTTGGGGCTGAGGTGATTCGTCACTATACCGAGGGCGTGATTGCCAATATGGCGACCTGGCTAAATGGGTCTGAGGACAATGCGCTTAATGCACTCAATCGCTTTTTTGAACAAGAGGTGCAGCGGCATCAGGTGATCAAAGCGGGTTGTCTGATTGGCAATTTGGGGGCAGAACTCGGAGGCAGCAGTGAGCTGTGTCAGCAGGGCATGCTTGAGGGGTTTCAAGGGATGAAACAACAATTTCTTCAGACCCTCAAACGCGGTCAGACTCAAGGAACTATCCGGAACGACGTCTCCGCAGACGTACTCGCTGACTTCCTGGTCAATGCCTATGAAGGAGCCTTGCTCAGAATGCAGGTAACACAATCAGTAGAGCCTATACGACAACTCGGTACGCTCATGGACAGCTACTTGAGGCAAGCTTAAGGCCTGGATGGGACAAGGTTTAGCAACCCGTGCAAACTCATGGCTGCTGATAAACTCAGCCAACTTTAACCTCATTTACTCCATTAAAAGACGACCGGTCATATAAAATCAAACACAAGGAGACGATCATGAAAAACACACTGCGTTGGCGAGTGCCTGGTCAAGAATTTGAAGACGGTAGCCAGGTCGCCGACTGGAAAAAGATTGACATTAGCGCCTGGCATCTCCAGGTGGAGAGTGACTATGAGATGACGTTCGATATCTATGCGCATGACGGCCAGTTTTGGAAGCTATATCAGGCCCGTTGGGTGGTCGAAGGCACCACTGAATATCTATATCGATATGGCGGACAGGCCTGTCGAGTAGTGCAGGTCGCTTACAAAACCAAGGCGAGATCGCCCCACTCTGGGCTGCTTAAACAGCGTGGGGATTTGGAGTGGGTCAGGGTATACGAGACCAATGATCGTTTTCACACCGTGATTAAGGCAGGACAACTTGACCCAAAGTATGACAGCAGCAGTGTTGCTGCCTAAGCATCTGTTAAGAAATAATCGCATGACTTGAGATCGAGTTAAGTAGGTAAACAAAGGAGAAAATCAATGAGTCTAACAACCCAGAACTTTGACGCCTATGTGTTTTCGAAGCAACCCGGCTATGACGAACCCACAATGCGTAAAGCGTTCGCCAAAGCCATTCCCCTGAGAACAATTGTGATCTACTGCTATGACTCACGCGCAGTTGGCATTCCGGCAGCGGTTGCCAAGGAGTTTGGCGAGGTCTACCCTGGCGATATCATTACCGACGAGCAGGGGAACAAAGTTGCCTCAACCACGACACTTTTTGAA
>JBCCRZ010000610.1:0-4179 GCA_039200855.1 Cyanobacteria bacterium P01_D01_bin.44
AACAAGTTGTTAATCTTTGTTCATCCTAAAGGTTTATTTTTATGTAATCTCTGGTCAGAGGGTAGAGGGTAGCCAGTTGGGGTCGCTATACTGAGGACATGTATTATTTAGCGACAGCTTATAAGAGAATATCTGCTTAAGCCTGATCTTTAATCGGGTTTAAAGGCAGATTTAATTAGCTCCTCAACGACTTAACTTAAAAAGTAGTCTATGCAGGCTATCCTTTGCATTCTTTTATGCATGCCATCTATTCGCTTTCAGATGGGCTTTCAGATGGTGTGAGGGGTTGAATTTATCATCGATTCTTTTGATATTGACTCGATGTACACACACGGCGGTCATTGCCTCATTATCCGCTCCTCTTATTAACTCGGCAATGACAGTTTAACTCGGCAATGACAGTTTCATTTGCCTGGCACAGGTTGTTTTCTCGACAGTTGTTGCAGCTACTTCGCTACCAGGAGAGAGGGTTTTGCCCTCTGAAATGTATGACTGCCCGCTCTTTGGCCCACTGTCCTATCTATCTTGCGCCCGCTGTTAAGGGGTCAGTGATGTTAGGTCGCACGGTGCCTTCCCTGCTGTATGAAGGATGCAAGGTGGCCCAAAACAAGCGTCATCGAGCGGCCCTTTGTCAGTGGACCTATCAGGGCTGGCAGCGGTGGTCTTTTGACACCTTTCGTACGGCTGCCGAAGAGTTGGCTTTGGGGTTAGGGCTGTGGGCATTGCCTGCGGCAGCCAGGATAGCTCTGTTTTTGCGCAGCGATGTCACCTTTGCCTTGGCCGATATGGCCTGTTTGTTGGCTGGATTTGTAAGTGTGCCGATAGAGCCCAGTCAGCCCATCGCCGAAACACGCTTCATGCTAGAAGACAGCGAAGCTAGCGCAGTGGTGGTGTCAGATTGGGGCTTACTCAAGCGACTGCTGCAAGGGCAGCTACCAGATACCGTCAAATTGGTCGTGGTGGGGGCTGTAGGGACGCCTCCTGAGGCAGTGTCTCAGATATTTCCGGCCAGTGTTTCAGTGTTAACGATTAACCAGCTGCGTCAAAGAGGACAACAATCTCATTCTCCTAAGCATGTCCAACAGCTGCGTCAGGGCATTCAGGCCCAAGATTTAGCCACGATTGTCTACACAGCGGATGCTGCCGGGACGCTCAAAGGGGTCATGTTGACCCATGAGAACCTGTCAGCGGATATCTGGGCGGCGTTTAGCAGCATGCCCAAGCTAACCCTGGGACACCCTGAAACAGCGCTTTCTTTCTTGCCGTTAAATCATATTTTTGCCAGGGCCTTTCTCTACGGCCACTATCGCTATGGTCACACGATTTATTTCTCGATGCCTAAGCGGGTGATGAAACATTTGCGAGAGGTAAAGCCAACCATTTTTATCACCGTGCCGAGGTTGTTGGAGAAAGTTTATGAGCAAATCCAAAGCACGGCGACGCGCACTCGCGGGCTGAGAGGCAGGGTATTGCGCTGGGGTTGGCGATTAGCTCAGCAGTATGAGACTTCGGAGGCGACAGGGTTGGGCTATGGGCTACAGCTGTGGGTTGCCAGACGGCTCATGTTCAGGCAGGTTCGAGCGGTGTTTGGCGGACGGCTACAGTATTTTATTTGCGGGGGAGCAGCCTTAAAAGCCGACATCTTTAGGAGTTTTCATGGCCTGGGGCTGCCGATAAAGCAAGGCTATGGCCTGACCGAAACCAGCTCGGTGTTGAGCTATACCCGCGATCGCTGGAGCCAACCGGGTACCGTGGGCGCACCTATCCCTGGCGTAGAGATGCGGCTGGCGGCGGACGGTGAGGTGTTAGTTAAAAGCCCTTATACGATGCAGGGGTATTACCACAACCCAGAGGCGACCCAGGCGGTTATAGACGCCGATGGCTGGTTTCATACAGGTGACTATGGCGAATTTTCGGAAGGGGGACTGCTGAGGCTGCTGGGCTGCAAAAAAGAATTATTCAAGCTGTCGACCGGCAAGTATGTGGCTCCCAAGCCCATTGAGGCGCGACTGCGACGCTCAAGTCTGGTGCGACGCGCAATTGTTGTGGGGCCGCAGCGAAAGTTTTGCGGAGCGTTGATTTTTCCTGAGATATCGTCCCTTGAGATGGCAGCTGCTGTCCTGGGTCTGCAGCTGCCTCGGGAAGGTCTCTTGAGCCATGCACTGCTCCTGGCTCGCTACCAACAGCTGATTGACCAGGTTAATGCATTGTTTCCCCACTGGTCGACAGTTAAACGCTTTGCTCTATTAAATCCTCAGCAGATGGAGGCTCCGCTTGCTGAGTTAATTGAAAATCGTCACGTTAATCGGGCTGAGCTCTATCAGGCACTAATTTCACAGATTGATGGGCTCTATCGAGAGCGGGAGAAAGTGCCTAGGGTTGAGTCGTCGCGTCGAGTGACGTTGCGAACTGACAAGTTGGCGCTGGTGCAAACTGACTCGTCAGCGCTGGCACGAACGCTACGCCTGCTCAATCCCTTACGCGTTTTTGCCAACTAGTGTTTTTGCCCATTAGCGTTTTTGTCCATTCACGTTTTTACCCATTTACCTTTGGAGGAGACCCTCTATGTTTAAACCATTTCGGACCGCCGCTGTATTGGGTGCTGGGGTCATGGGTAACCAGATTGCTGCCCACCTGGCCAATATCGGGTTAGAAGTTCATCTGATGGATTTGTCCGCTCCTGGTAAACATAAAAATGCTGTCGTCGAGAGTGCGTTCAAGAAGGCTCAAAAACTCTCTCCGCCAATTTTCTTTAATAAAGATGTGGCTCATCGCATTCATTTAGGTAACTATGACGAACATTTTGATCGCCTGGCCGAGGTGGACTGGGTGATTGAAGCGGTGGTTGAGAATCTCGAAATTAAGCAGCAGCTGATGGCAAAGCTAGAATCGGTAGTCCGGGACGATGCGGTGATTTCATCTAACACCAGTGGGTTGCCGATTTATAAAATTGCAGAAGGGCGATCTTTGAGCTTCCGTCGCCGGTTTTTAGGGACCCACTTCTTTAACCCACCCCGCTATCTCAAACTACTAGAGCTGATTCCCACCGCCGATACAGACAGGGGAGTGCTCGATCGGATGTGCTGGTTTGGGCGACTGCATCTGGGCAAAGGGGTAGTGATTGCGAAAGATACCCCCAACTTTATCGGCAACCGGATTGGCTTATTTGTCACTTTCTTAGGGTTGCATGCTCTGGCTGACCAAGACTACACCATTGAGGAGATTGATACCCTGACGGGGACTCTGATTGGGCGTCCTAAATCCGCCACATTCCGGACCGCTGATCTGGTGGGGCTAGACACGCTGTTACACGTGGCCGAAAATCTCTACCCGGTGATTCCCAATGATGAACAGCGGGCGCTGTTTAAGGTGCCACCGTTGTTGCACAAGCTGGCAGAAACGGGCTCTCTGGGGGCTAAAGCAGGGCAGGGCTTTTATAAAAAAGTCAAGAAAGAAATTCTCTCCATTAATGCTAGAACCTTTGCCTATGAAGTCTCTCACCCGATAAAGCTGCCGGGGTTGGATGAGATTGCCTTCCATCCCGATCTGGCTGAGCGGTTAAAGTTGCTCTATAAACTGCCGGGACGAGCGGGGGACTTTTTCCGACAGACGACTCTAGCGCTGCTGAGCTACAGCGCCTGCCGTGCCACAGAGATTGCCGAAAGCCCCGTTGATATTGACCGGGCCATGCGCTGGGGCTTTGGCTGGCAGATGGGGCCATTTGAGATTTGGGATACGCTGGGCTTCCATCAGGTGCTCTACGATATGCAGGCAGTGGGGCTGACCATCCCCCGATGGATCAATGAGATGTCAGTAATGGGTGAGGCCCATTTCTACCGCAGTGAGCATAGCGTTCCCAGCGGGTTGCTGATGGCTGAGACGGTGATGGGCCCCACGGGACAGCAGATGGTTGAGCATCCCCGCGATGAGATCCATGTGCCGTTTATCCGAGCCTTCGCCAAAAATCTTTTATGGAATAACAAAGAAGCGGCTCTGCTGGATATTGGTGATGGGGTGGTGCTCTATGAGTTTCGCTCCAAGGGCAATACGCTAAGCACCAAAGTGGTCGATGGGCTCTCAACGGTGCTCGATCTACTTGAAGACAATACCTATCGCGGTATGGTGATCGGCAATGCTAGCGATCACTTTTGCGGCGGGGCTAATCTGGTGGAGATGGGG
>JBCCRZ010000611.1:0-4179 GCA_039200855.1 Cyanobacteria bacterium P01_D01_bin.44
AAAAAAGCCACCCCCAGGCCATAGGCCCGAGCTGATTGCACCTTGGCTTGGATAAAGTTCATAGGGACTGGTGAATTTCTGAGCCCCGTCAGCACGCCAATCCCGGTGGGAATCATCCGGCGAGCTTCTTGCACTTCGGGTCGAGCCAGCTGCGAGCGAAACGCCCCCAGATTATCGCGATAAACCTGCACAATCAGCTCATCTACAAACCCCTCACGGACCCAGGTGATCCAGTCTTGCAGCTGCCCACGATAGGCATAGTCATAGGGGTTCGGTGCGACAGAGAAAATTGTACCGGGTTTTCTACGTTTGACCAGATCGCTCATCTCTTGCACAAAGGCAGTCAGCTTATCCGCCCGCCAGCGAGTCCAGTCCGCATTGAAAGGATCTGGGGCGGCGTTGCCGGTTTCTGTCTCGTAGAGTGCGGTTGTGTAAGCATCATAGCCAAACTCATTGGGCAGGCTAAAGTGATCGTCAAACTGGATGCCGTCAATGTCATATCGGATGACGGCTTCTATCACGATCTCCATCAGGTATTGCTGGACTTCGGGGTGAAAGGGGTTGAGCCAGACCACATTGCCCGCATTGCCTTGCCAGGTACGATTGCCGTTGCGGCGCTGGGTAAGCCAGTCTGGATGGGCCGCTGCAAGCTCAGAGTCAGTGGGGACCATAAACCCAAATTCAAACCAGGGCATCACCATCAACCCACGCTCGTGGCCATAGGTGATGATCTCTTCAAGAATGTCGTAATCTTGTATACCTCGACGCACAAACGGTTGGTTGCCGGCCCGCTCGGCGGTCACGCTAGGGTAAAACACATAGCCCCCATTCCAAACGACGGGGTAAATCGTATTGAAGTTAAGTCGGGCTAGCTGGTCGATGGCATCATGCAATTTAGGGCGATCGATCAGAATATCGAGATCATTTGTGGTCATCCACACCCCTCGAATTTCATTGCTGATGGGTGTTGTCACGGCTGGGGTGGGTTGAGCTATCCATAGCGTTACCATCAGGGATATCCAAAATAATCCCAGCGACAGGGGACGCCAGCGAAGCAGCTTGAAGGAGCGAAAATTCATCATAAACAGGTGTACGAAATTGAGAAAATAGTGAAATTAAAAGCTGGCAATCAGGTCGCTTTTGAGATATCCAGACTGATGGGGGCAAATTTCGGAGCTTTTGCGGCTTAAAAGGCGTAATTTACTGAAAATCTATCCAAGAAACCTATCTAAGAAACCTATTTGAGGGACAAATAAACCACATCCAGTTTGAAAACTTGAGGTTTTCCCGTCGGGCAAACGACAGGTCTGGATGTGGACGAGGTTTAAGATGCTGCCAATTGTGGCGGCAGCGACTGATGGGCATATTAACCTTGCATTAACTTTTGTATTCATACCCACTTTTGGCCCGTCAGGATACGCTAAAAATTTGGAACATTTCTCCTCAGAACTTTGAAAACTATCGATATCAAGCGTTTTAAAAGCATTGCAGCTGTCCTCACAAATTCCCTATTGCAACTATTGAGGTTCTCTATGCCCCAGGTCAAAGTCTACGGGCTCCAACGGACGGTCTCACCTCTGCAAACTGCGCTATCCGACGCGATCCATAACAGTCTTATGGCTGTCTTCAAAACACCTGTTGAGAAACGCTTTCAGCGGTTTATTTGGCTGGCAGATGAGGACTTTGTGTTTCCGTGCGATCGCGTCAGCGCTGGGTCAGCAGGTCGCACCGATTATTACACCATCATCGAAATCAGCCTGTTCACAGGGCGTTCTGTAGAGACAAAGAAACAGCTTATCCGGCAGCTTTATACCCAAGTTGCAGCCGCCACCCCAATTACCCCTCAAGATTTAGAAATCACCTTGTTTGAATCCCCGCCCTCTAATTGGGGTATCCGCGGCATGCTGGGGGATGAACTAACCCTTAGCTACCCTGTAAACCTGTGATTTTTCGCTCAGTCACCAGCGTCAAACTGACCCATCCTCCCCGGGCATCGTAACGACGGATCATCCGCTGACGCAGCGTTGGCTCAATCAGCCAGCCAGCTTCCAAAAACAGCGGCTGCCGGGGCTGAATCTGGATCGGACAAGTCGCCGACGCCCCGTCGGGCAAAAGCAGCACCTGCACTGGCTGAGGCCCAGCGGTAAATCGAATCACCGAACCGCTAATCTGCCCGATTGAGCTGATAGGGGGCAAATCACTATCAAAGGAAAGCGTCTGACGGATTATTTGCCCTGCGGCAATACGCTCAACCGTTAGACGAGTAAACATCTTACTCTCGGGCCGATAATCGGGATATGCGGTCACCGCCTCACCTTCCCAGGTACCCATCAACTCCTCTACTTTCAAAGGTGACTCTGAAGGGAAATCTTCAGAATTCCCAGCCCCTGCTAAGCTTTCGCGAATTAAGGTGATCGTTTTGAGCTGAGCCGATGGATCAAACAGCTCAACCACCCGCAGTCGACAACCTTGATAGATCAGGCCCAACTCAGCCCCAAACTCAGAAAACGGACCCCACTGCATTGACCCATTCGAAAACGCCCCATTTTCAAACAGCAAAATGCCACGACCCAGGGTGCGGTATTCCAAAACTTGTTTACTTACGGGCTCACCCTGTGGAAACTTGCGAATTTCCTGACGCATCAGCTTGTTGTCATCTAAGGGTAATAGCACCACCTCACTGGGCAGATCAGACAACACCTGTCCCTGGGGCGATAGCTGGGTGAAGGAGCCCTGCCAGGTACCTGCATTTTTGAGCAACCGCTGCCATGGAGATAACGTCATAAAAACAGCATCACAGGTTAACTCTCTACCAGCTTTGCAAAGGCTGTCGATGATTGTAACGGTTCAAAAGCCGCTTCATTTTTAGCCGCTTCGCGGCAGCGCTCAGGGTTGATATGAATCGCTTTGGCAAGGGCTTCTAAGGCCAGATCGGCGTCATTATCAAGGGCATAGCTACGAGCTTTATAAAACCAGGCTTGATAAAGTTCAGGATTCAGACAGGTGGCCCGATCGTAGCTAGCAATTGCCTCAGCATATTGTTTGAGCTTGGTCAGGCTCATGCCTTTATAAACTAAGGCTTTGGCGTTATCAGGGGCAAGTTTTAACACCTGGTTAAAAGCATCCAGGGCCTCTGGGATAGCCTCCTCTAGATAGAGCGCCCGACCCTGTTCTAGATAGTCACTGGCGGTAAATTTGAGGCGAGCATTGGCGGATTTGAGCGCGTTGAGCTGACGGGTTAAAGACTGCAGTTTCTGCTGGAGTTCTGGGGTAGTCCCCTGCATGGGGGCAGGCAATAACTGGGTCAGCTCTTGAATGAGGGTATCTTTTTCTACCTGGGCGTCAGAGTTAAGCTGCTGTAGCTGGGCAGCGAACTCATCCCGCAGGGCTTGAATTTCTTGCTTAAAGGCCTCAGTTTGCTCCTTCAGCTCGGCTTCGACCTCGCGATCAAGCTGCTTATGAACTTCATCTTGCAGCTGCTTCCGGGTTTCGGTCATGACCTGGTTAATCACACTGCGGCGGATAAACCAAAACCCTGCCGCCGTCAAGATTGGAATCGCGGTCAGCACCACTAGCAAAACGTTTAGTAAGGTGGTGGTATGGGAAAAGGTGCGATCAACCTCATCCTGGATAACCTGACGAATCACCAGGCTTTTTTGCAAATCTTCTTCGACGAGCCGCTGTAGTTGGGGGTCGTTGCGAAATTGCTCAAACTTATCCCACAGTGAGGCCGAATAGGGATAAAGGGGCACTGATGGAGGTGCCTGCTGCAGCGAGCCTGCCGAAGGGGGCTGCCCCTCTGACGGGGGACGTAGAAATTGAGTCGTAAATTGAGGGGTGGCCTTGATTGTGTAGGTTGGAGGTGCCTCTGTCAGGCTCTCAAGGGCCAGGGTAGGAATAGGAAAGGTCAAACAGACCAACAGGGTTAACTGACAAACTAAGAGCAACTGACAAGTCAGCTTGGATGCGCATAGCCCAAGAGGCATCGCTGACGCAAGGGCGAAGGCTCTCCGAAGGAAAATCGCACCGCCTTTTGGGACGCACCTAGCCACTATGGCCCCTAACCAACCCTGCCAATCTTGCTGCCATAGGTTACCTTTGGAATTTAATGCCAAACCTGGTCAGCCTCCGACTGTCGCAGCGTCCAGCGTCATCCTAGCACGCCCAAAGTTGGCCAAA
>JBCCRZ010000612.1:0-4135 GCA_039200855.1 Cyanobacteria bacterium P01_D01_bin.44
TCTGTACTTTTCGCTGAGCTGATCAACTAGGTCATCTGCAATGGCTACAATCAGACAATTGTGAACCGCTGGCCAGGTCTAAATTTTCTAAGTATGGATCCATCCCTGGGAATAGCGATGACATCAGACACCTCCTCAGGCATCGAGCTAATCATTTAAAACTTAGAGGACTGCACAAAAATAAAATCCCGATTGAAAGGGTAATGGGTAAATGGGTAGATGGGTAATGGCAGGTGGTTTATTTGGTTGCAGGTACCTTAGGTCTCAAAACCAAGCCTCAAAACTGAGAATTTGTTTAGTGCTGTCACTATCTTAGCTTTCTAGCAGTTCCAAACTATCCACGCTCAATGGCACTAATTGATCATCGGTTGTAAAGGCCATCCACATTTCTTCGTGGGGTTCAATCACGTTACCGGTCAATGCACAGCGCTCCTGGCGTTGAGCTTCGGCTGCCATAACCGATCGAATTTGCTGTCGCTGTATCCGGAAATCAGGATCGTCGGAGTGTTGACGAACATAGTCCCATAGGACATCGCGCACCAATGACTGGTAGCCTTGGCTGCCCGCCAATGTTTTTAGCTTGTCAATCAAGGCGCGCTCAAAGCGGATGCTGGTGACTTGCATTTCAGTAGTCGGGAGCTGGGTCTTTAAGGTCATGTACTTTTTTTTCAGAAAAAGGGTGGACATTTCCATACTACACCTGTAGCATAAAGTTAGTCCGGTTAATCTGGTCGAGTTAACCCGCTTTCGAGAAGTTTCTCTACAAAGGTTCTTGCCTTCAAGCGCTATGAAATACTCCATAGAATTAACATCAGAACTTTCCTCCAACAGCTATTTGCAAGCTGGCAAGTCGGCGCTTGCGCTGTCGCTCCACGGCATGACTGGCTGCAGTATGCAGGCATGTTTACGAATGAGTGCAGCTGTCGGAGTCTCAGCGTTTATTGGCTCAGTACTTATTGGCTCAAGAACGTTTGGCTCAAGAACGTTTGGCCTGATTCGGTTTGGCCTAGCCCGATGGTTTGATGGCATCCATGTATGGATGTTCTTATCTGCCAATCGTCCAGCCAGTCTCCCGACCGGAATGCTGTCTGCAGCCTTTGCCAACGGGGGCTGTGATTATCTCAATCGTTTAGAACCCAAATCCTACACTCGAAGCGGGGAACGCAGTTATTGGGCTGCGATACCTATGTAGACCTAAAGCTTTCTAGTTTTTGGCCCCCGCTTCTCACAGTCGGAAGCGGGGGCCATTTATTTTAAGAGACTTTTCTAAGGGGAATTCGTCATGACAAGACGATTGTTTAGCAACGTGCTCCATAGCAAATCTGTAGTTTTGTTTTCTAAGAACTATCTGCCCATGGCACGGATTGACCTCAAGCGAGCTGCCATCTTATTAGTTACCGATCGGGCAGAGCCCCTGGATTTTACTGGTCAGACCTGGCAGATGCGCTCACCTCAGCTTGTGCTCGAAATCCCCGAACATATTCGTCTAACGATTGGGGGGGCTGAGCGCATTTGGAAGGTACCGCCGGTTAACCGGCGCGAAGTTCTCAGGCGAGATAGCCACACCTGCCAGTATTGCGGCAGCAAAAAGCAACTGACGCTGGATCATGTGGTGCCGCGATCGCAAGGCGGTCCCCACACCTGGGACAACGTCGTGACAGCCTGTGCGCCCTGTAACGCTCACAAAGGAGCACGCACCCCAGACCTCGCCCGCATGACGCTTAAGCAACGGCCCAAAGCGCCCATGCACCCAGTGGTTGCCTTCGCAGAGCAGTTCTGGAAAGAGCACAAAAACTGACCCTGTGCCGCCGTCGGCACGTAGCTGATTGACCCAATCACATATGGAGATTGTCAGACGTGTTGAAGCTGAACTATACCGATTACGGCCTATTCCTTGAGCAGATAACCGCGTCTTTAGATGCGGTTGCCACCCAGCGAATCATGCTGGCAGTGTATGCTGGTGAGCCTTTACACCTGGAGCCCGGTCGGGCTGCCTTTTTGCTACAGGCCGATATCCCTGGCGTTGCTCAACTCAAGCGCATACTACATTCAAATACTACAGAGGCGATCACTTTAACTATCGTCGATGGCGAATTTGTTGAAATCAGCCTCAAAGGCACCTGGATCGCCAGTACCGCAAACGCTGAAGCGGGTACTTTTATCACTGCTTTGGCCCCAGACAGCGAAATGCTGATCTATCAGCTCTGGCAAGCCACCCAGCGACAGACAGCATATTCCGTATAGCTGTTGTTCTTTAAAGAAGAATTATCTCATAGGGCCATCCCTTGTGGGTGCCCTGGGATACCCCTGGGTCATTAACCAGAGTTTTTCCAATTCACCGATATCCAACAGGACGCATCATCATGTTATTTATCCCGACCTTTTACTATCTCTGGAGCCGTGATGCCCTTAGTCGTATGCGGTTTCGCCGCAACTTCAACAACAAAGTCGCAGAGGATGCTACAGCTTCTGCTAACAAGCATCACACCGACGCAGTCAATGATTTACAGAAGCTAAAACGATTTCACCACCTGGAACGTCGAACCTTTCTCTAAATGTTGACAACTGAGTCGAGGAGATTCTTTTCAACTTCCAGTGATCTTCTATAATTTTTTCATCAAAGATCACTGGAAGGCATTAAAAATAAAGCTTAAAGGCATCAGAAAAGAATCTTCAAAAAATCTCTCAAAAGACCTTGACATTCTTGTAGCATCCAGTTAACTTAAATGTAATACAAAACATACTACAGCGACAAAGGAACTCAAAAGGAACCTGGAAGGCTTAGTCAAACTGAACCTTGAAAACTAAATATTTCCCTTTTTGGGGTGTAACTCAGTGGTCTAGAGTGCCTGTCTGTCGAACAGGAAGTCGCGAGTAACTCCTGCGGAGACGCTGCGCGTTAGGCTTGCCCATGCCCATAGGGCTATACAAATCTCGTCACCCCCGCCTTAAAGCCTTGTGGACGATTAGATAAGTCGCCGTGGTTCTCAGTCATGGAGAAGCGGGTGCAACTCCCGTCAAGGCTCCCAAGTCCAGATAGCCAAGCGGGTTAAGGCGTCGGTCTGCAAAACCGAAAAGTTGAAGATTGCAGGTTCAAGTCCTGCCGTTCTCGTTGTTTTTAGTCCTCGACTGAAGACAAATACAAACATCCCCCGGTAGCTCAATTGAGAGAGCGCTTGTGTGTTGGCGAAGCCTGCCTGAAAGGCTTAGAACAAGAGGTCATCCGTTCGATTCGGATCTGGGGGGCTTGCACCCAAACCTGGGTGTTCAATGGGATGTAGCTCAACTGGCAGAGCGCCTGGCTGTTAACCAGGTGGTTGGAGGTACCCTTCGGGAAGTCTTCGCCTACGATTCCTCTCGTCCCAGCCATTCATTGCCGAGTGGAAGACTTGGAAAGTCGCTGTGGCTCTGAATCACGGAGATATAGGTACCCTTCGGGAAGCCTGCGTCTACGAATCCTATCTCGGCATCCAATCCCCTGTGGTGTAACTGGCAACATCTCCGACTTTGACTCGGAAGATTCTAGGTACCCTACGGGAAGTCTCCGCCTACAAACCCTAGCGGGGGAATGTGCTCCTGTGGCCCAACTGGAAGCGGCGACTGATTCAAAACCAGTTTGTTGTAGGTAACTCCTAACGGAGACGCTGCGCGAACGACTCCCACCAGGAGTACCAACATGCTCTCGTAGCCCAACTGGAAGAGGCGCTGGTCTTAGAAACCAGAGGTTGTGGGTTCAAATCCCACCGAGAGTACCAAATCGGGATGTAATTCAGTGGTCAGAAGCCTTGTTTTGGGGACAAGGAGTCGCAGGTACTCTTCGAGAAGCCTGACGTCTACGAATCCTGCCATCCCGACCATTTGCCCTTATGACGGAACTGGTATACGTGCTGGCTTCAGAGACCAGATTTTGTGGGTAACTCCTAGCGGAGACGCCTCGCGAACGACTCCCACCAAGGGTACTGGGCTTTTGCCCCAAAATACTCCTGTGGCGCAATTGGTAGACGCACCAGTCCGAGAAGCTGGTTGTTACAGGTTCAAATCCTGTCAGGAGTACCAAGAGTCGCTAGCTCAATTGGCAGAGCACTCGGCTTTTAACCGATTGGTTCGGGGTTCGACTCCCCGGCGACTCACCAAA
>JBCCRZ010000613.1:0-4129 GCA_039200855.1 Cyanobacteria bacterium P01_D01_bin.44
CGGCATTATTCGCATTGCCAAAGCCATGGAAGATGTCCGCGATAAGCTCGGCGGACGACCCATCAAAGTCAACTCCTGGTATCGGGACCCAACCACCAACCGCCGCGTCGGTGGGGCCAGCCGCTCTCGTCACCTGGTCGGTGATGCCGTTGATTTCGTGGCCCCTGGTATCCACCCCTATGATGTCTACGATCGCCTCAATCGCTGGTGGGGCTCCCGCGGCGGTTTAGCGAGCGCTACGGTCTTTACCCACATCGATGCCCGCGGCTACTATGCTCGTTGGAGCTACGGGTTTTAAAGCCTAGCAACCCTTGAACCTACAATATCCTGAGAGACGACTGAGGGGTCTGACCCCTTGGCCGCCTCCCAACGCTATTCGGTAACTTTACCAGTAATGTCAGGTGAGGAATGTCACATGAAACGGACTGGGAAAGCTAAAACAGCCCTTATCACCCTGCTGACCCTGGCAGGGGTGCTAGGCTTCGGGACCAGCCACGCCCAAACACCGAATGAAACTGGCAGCACCGACTTTTGCTATATGCAGACCGCCGAAGGCGAGTACGTGCCCCTCAATCATCTGTGTCAGCCAGCCTCGCCTGCCGAGCGGCCTGCCCCTACAGAAGCTACGCCCCCCTCAGAAAGCCCCATTCGGACCTCAACCCCTGCCCAGACCAGCACCCCCGCCCAGACCAGCACCCCTGCCCAGACCAGCACCCCCGCCCAGACCAGCACCCCCGAAGAACCGTTGACCCCAGACAGCGAAGACCCAACAGTTGACGAGCCCCCCAGCGACGAAGTCCCGACGGCTGATGAACCCACGGACGAAACCCCTACCACCGAAGAGGCTCCCCAAAGCGGCAGTGAATCTGAGTCCAATGACAGCTCGGATGAATCAGACTCAGAGCCTTCAGGTCTGTCAGATGACACCGGCGATACATCGACAGATGGCGAGCTACCAGCCTTAAACTAGCGCTGACGGCCACTTTACCGTGTCCCTGAAAATCAGAGCATTATCACGTTAATAGTCAGGCTGATCTACACATCGTGTATGCTATCCTAGATAAGCGCATTTAGCGCATCGGGGCGTAGCGCAGCTTGGTAGCGCACTACTTTGGGGTAGTAGGGGTCGTGGGTTCAAATCCCGCCGCTCCGATTGTTGAAACCTCCTCTCTTGAGGGGGTTTCGCTGTATCTAGGGTTAGCGATCTGCTGGATTTACAATCTGTTGTGTCCGACATTAGAGCGACACTTTCACGACACAGTGAGACATAATAGGGTCAACTCTGTGCCCGCAAGATTGATGAGCGACACACCAAAACGAGCACCCCGAGCGCCCAAGGGTACCGTAGGAATCGAGGTTCGTGATGGGTGGCTAAGGCTGCGATGGACGCACCAACGGAAGCGCTATCGGATGAGCCTGGGTTTGCCGGATGATGCAGTGAGTCGGCGCGTTGCTCAGCAGCTTGCCGATATCATCCAGGGTGATATCCGAGCAGGGCAGTTCGATTCAACGCTGGCCCGGTATCGCGATGACTCTGGGTCATCGCTGACTGTCGTTGAGCTATTCGAGAAATACTGTGCTCACAAGCGGCGGCAAGTAGGCCAGCTCAGCATGGATAAATACCGAGGGGCGACGACACACTTGGAGCGCTATTTCAGGAAGCGCCAAGCATCGGCCCTGACTGAGCGTGATTGCTTCGACTTCCGCGATCACCTGCTAACCCAGTTAGCTCCTATCACCGTGAGAGAACGGCTGGGGCTACTGCGCTCGGCCTGGGATTGGGCGATGCAACGAAAACTGGTGAGTGGCCTCAATCCGTGGAATGGGGTCAAGGTGAAGGTCGCAGCCAAACGGAAAACCGTGGTCAGCATCGAGACCGTGCGGACCATCATCGCAGGGGCCTACGAGCATTACCCACACTGGGCTGAATATATCGAGTTTGAATTCTGCAATGGCAGACGCCCTGGGGAAGCTGCGGGGCTCCAGTGGCATTGCCTGAGCGAAGATTGCAGCATTATTTGGATTGGGCAAAGCTGGGGGAGGGAACGTCGGATCAAGCCCACCAAAGCAAATACTGTCCGGGAGTATCGGCTATCGGCTCGGATGCAGGGGATGTTGCAGCAGCGAAGGGCGCGGCTGGAGCCATCAGGGGATGATTTTGTGTTTACCTCCCCCCAGGGCAAACCCATCGATGATCAGAACTTCAGGAAGCGCTGCTGGAAGCCACTGCTTGAGGCGCTGGAGATCGACTATTTTCCCTTTCGCAAAGCCCGCCACACTTTCAGTACCCATGCGATCGACGCGGGGGCTAAGCCGTCTGAGGTCGCGGCGATCACTGGCAACTCAGAAGAGACCATACTCAGGAATTACATGGGGGGAGTATCGGGACGGGGGGAATTGCCGGAGCTGTTTGGGGATGCGTTTAAGGAAGTGGAGAGTAGGGAGGATTTACTTTGATGGTCGCATACAACTTCAAGCAACAATTTGTCCCCCTCATTCGCAGCGGGAGCAAAAAGCACACCATCCGCACCATCGGGAAGCGTCGCCATGCACGCCCTGGGGAGCTGGTGCAGCTCTACTGCGGACAACGGACGGCGCATTGCTTCAAGATTTTGGATGGTGATCCAGAGTGCGTGAGGACTGCCGATTTTGTGCTTTACTCCGCGCCGGAAGGTTTTGTCTGGCAGCTCGACGGGGTGACGCTCGACGAAGCTCAGCGAACAGAGCTGGCCTGTAACGACGGATTTCAGAATGCTGAACAGATGTTTGACTTCTTCAGGAGCAGACTGCCGTTTGAGGGGATGTTGATCGAGTGGGGGACACCGGGGTGGTAGGAACTCTGCCACCGTAATCGATTACGACACCACCCTATGGACTTCCTCAACCAACACAGCGAAACCGCCATCGGCATGGGCTTTGCCATGCTCCCTTTCCTACTCCCAGCCGTAAACAAGTTCCTCGCCCGCATCACCGGCAACCGCGCCGTAAAGTACGGGCTCAAAGTGGCCGATGCTATCAAAGACGGCAAACTCAGCATTGACGACGTGCAGGGCTTGCTAGCCGATTAACACAGCTTTCAGAGTGCATCCTTCCTAAATACACCCGACAACCCCGGCCTTACCAGCTGGGGTTTTTCTTTGGCTCAGAAGATCCGGCGCTGGAGCAGCGGGGGCAAGCTGGGCGGAGTGTCGGGCTGTTGCTGCGCCTGCTTGGCCTCAAGAACGGTCTGGAGATGGTCAGCTACTTGAGCAGAATGCTGCTCAAGGCGGCGAAGTCTGGCTTTATAGGTCTCGATGGTCTGCTGAAGCTGGGCTAACTCACGGTGGATTGCGTTTGCCTCCTGGGCGATGAATCGCTGCGCTCTGATGTGCTGCTCGATAGTGCTCTCACTCAGGCTCAGGGTGACGGGGGTGGGTTCCATGGTGGTAGGTAGTGGGTACAGGGTTAGGATTCCTGAGCAAGGGGCACCCTAAGGCCGTAGAATGCTGTACCCCTCCAGCTTGTCGGTCGGGCTTTCTCATATGTAGGATTTCTATAAATCCATTAGTCCCGAGAAATCATAATAAGTGCGCCGATGACTAACCAAAAAACCATTTCACTCGGTCAAATCAGGCGTTTTTTCATCACCGACGAAATGGTCAAAGCTTGGCTGGGGAAAATCGCGATCGCAAATCATCAAATTGAGATTCGTACAGGCCAGCACGACCAGGCACTTATGGTAAAGGTTTACTCGTCTGGTCAACATGGGCCAGACGCTGGCAAAGTACTGCGCGCATATCGTTGGAAGAGCCTGCTAAATGGTTATTGGCGGTTAGCCAACATACGCACCCAAGGGCAACCCCTTCGCCTGTCAGAAGAGCTTTTCATGGCAATTGCCCACGATTACGTGGAGGCGATCATCACAGGCAAAAGTCCTGAATTCATTGATGAGGTTAGCCACGAGGCAGACCGAGGGCACCCTAAAAGTAATGATTGAAACTCCTATATGGCAATACTCCGGTCAGAATTAGGAGAGAATAGCCCCATAGTCACAAAGCTTTGGGTAATTTGGGTGAGATTTAATCACAACTGGGTCCAAATCTAAGTTATCAATAAAGCGCTCAATCAAGTGCTGATTGAGTTTGCGACG
>JBCCRZ010000614.1:0-4127 GCA_039200855.1 Cyanobacteria bacterium P01_D01_bin.44
TCCATCCAGTGCCAGCGATGCAGACCCATCCCCCACCGACAAGGTGCCCTCTAACTGACTCAACAAATTGAGCGCAAACTCAACTGTTTCAAAAATGGGCAGGGTGCCCTCAAACACCCCAAGAGGAGTATCGACCAACGCACTCGCCTCCCCGTCACCAAAGGCAAACTCCCCAGTGACGTCTTCATCGATAAACTCCAACACCTCGCCAATCAGCGGATCAATAGCGAACCCAGCCGATATTGGGCCAATCGCAGAGTCAATCGTCAAGGTGGCAATCTCACCGCCTAGCCCTAAAACCCCCGATAGGGCATCCAACGCAATGGGGACCGGGGCTAGCCCTGGCAGCAGCGGCACCTCAACAAACCCTTCATTAAAGTCAACCACACCCGGATCTAAGTTGATGATGACATTGTCAGGAAAATCAAAGCTGGTCACGAGCTGACCAAACGGCGTCAAAACATCCAGGTCGAGATCTCCCCCGGCAAAATCAATCGTGCCGACAAAATCCCCCAGGACAGTGGAGACATCCACATCAAAGGCCCCGTTTTGAAAGGGAATTTCGACCTCTAGCCCAGCGAAGAAACTAGACAATGTGTCTTCTAAAAAAGTCCCCACTTCGAAGGAGCCTGAAGTCGTCTCACCCCCAGTGGTCAAATCTCCGCTAAAAATGCCCCCCATTAGCGTGGCCTCACCGGAGGCATCATTGGCTTGAGCAAACAAATCATTGACCGACGCAATGAAATCAAAAGCATCTACGGTAACCGTTTGCCCCGTTGCAGGATCCGACAAGCTACCCGTGACAGCGCCTTCATCAATCTCTAATGAGCCTTGCAAGCCATCCAGAGAAACAGCGATTTCTTGAACCTCTTCCGCCAGATCAGGGCTAAACAGCTCAATTGCTTCCAGGGGAGAGGCGTCTAACGATTCAGCACTGAGATCTGGGCCGAGATCAAGACCAGAAAGGAAATCCAAATTCATTGGCAGCACCCGTAAAGAGAAGAACCGCCTCTATTGAAGCAAATTTTTTTGATGAAGTTCCAGATAGCTGTAACAATAGACACCAAAAATCGGTGAGGCAATGACTGAAACGCAGGGGGCATGTACGCCCCAATCAAAGTTTTTGCTGATAGTCCTCTAGCAGGTCAATCAGATTAACCTGGCACTGCACCGGCAGCAGATCAGCTAGCGGCAATGTCTTACGCCCCCCGCCCAGCTTCACCGAAATATTTTGCAAAACCTGTTCAACGGCATCTTCAGCAATATTACCGCCGCTCACCATAGGATAAAACTGCTCAGCTAGCAGGGTGTGGAGCTTAGCATCTCGTAAGTACAGATGCCACTTAGCGATATCGATATAGATGTTGTCGCCAATCTCCGCCGCCAGGGCTTCAATCATTTCTGCCGAGTCTGTATAAGCCATCAAAATACCTCTGATTACTCTTGAGACAGGTCAGGATAACGTGCGATCGCAAACACATACACCCCATGCAACGCCAAGCCCCCCAGCCAAGCTAACGTCAACCACTTTAGCCAGGGCAGCGTATCCGGCTTGATCGTATTCACAAACCACAGGCCCGAGTTGACCGCTGAAAACGCCGCCACATGAACTGCAAAATTGATCCGATCTTCTAAACGACGATAGGCCGGATCATTAGCACGATCTGGTTTGCGGGGCCACTTGGGAGGCATAGGTTAGAGGTGAAAGGGTATCAATATTTATTGTAAGGGAGATAGGGAAGGTGGGGGAGATGGGGAGGAAGACGCGGAGAGAGGGAGACAAAGGGACGCGGAGAAAAACCACTACCCACTACCCACTACTCTCTACTCACTACCCTCCACCCGATACGCCCCCGACTTCCCCCCCGTCTTACTCACCAGGCGGATATCCTCAATTTGCATCGACTTCTCAATGCCCTTTGCCATGTCATAGAGGGTGAGCGCTGCCACCGAAACCGCCGTCAGGGCTTCCATCTCCACCCCAGTCTCCGCTGTCGTTTTCACCGTGGCCTCAATCCGATAGCCAGGGCGATCTTCATCCAGGTCGATCAGTACCTCTATTTTTTTCAGCGGCAGCGGATGACACAGCGGGATCAGCTGCGCCGTCTGCTTCGCCGCCATGATACCCGCCAGCCGAGCAGTCCCTAAGACGTCCCCTTTGGACACATCTCCGAGTTGGATAGCGGTTAAGGTGTCGGGCCTCATGCGAATAAACCCTTCGGCTGTCGCCTCCCGTGCAGTGACAGCTTTGGCAGAGACATCCACCATTCGGGCTTGACCTTGATTATTTAAATGGGATAGCTGAGGAGATTCTTGGGACACGGTTCCTAATGACGGGTGGAAAAACCATTAATTATCTTGAGAATAGAATATTGGATCGTGTCTGTTCTGTGTGTTACGATAGTGAGCCTGTGAGGGCCTGTAGCTCAGTGGACAGAGCACCTGGCTACGGACCAGGGTGTCAGGGGTTCGAATCCCTTCAGGCCCGCTTAAAAAGTAGCGTACTACTCGAAGGGCAGCGTTGGAAATTCCAACGCTGCCCTTCGTTTAAACAGATGCTGTCCTTCGTTTAAACGGATCGCTGTGCGATCGCATAAACATCTCGCCCCCGACCCATTGCAAACCGCATTGAATGGGCCAAATCTTTGCTCGAGGTGGTGATAAAAATAATCAACCCCAACAGCGTCATCACCCCCGCCAGCGCAAAAATATCGCGATAGCTAGTCAGATCGGCCACCCATCCCATCAAGGGCCCTGATAAGGCAATCCCCACATCAAAGCCCGTCAAACACAGGCCAAACATGAGCCCCCGCTCACCGGGGGCAGATCGATCCGCCATCAGAGCCGCCACCATGGGAATCAACATCCCCCCACCAGCCCCCTGGAGTGCCCCTGCCAGCAACACCATCGGCACGCTATGGGCCAGCCAAAGTACGGCCATCGAGGCCGTGTAAAAGATCAGCCCAATGCTGATAAATCGACCTCGGCCCACCCGATCTGAGGCTTTGCCCGCAGGCAAACGAATTGCAAAACTCGCCATCGCGGAGGCGGTATAAATCAGCCCTACATTCACCTCTAAATTGCTTTCACGGGCATACAGCGGGATAAAGGTCGCCAGCGAACCAAACGCTAACCCGACCAGCAGCAGCATCAACGCCGGAATGCGAATCGGTGGGCTCCAGAGCAGCGCCCAAAACTTTTTATTCGCATTGGCGGTCGCTTGCCCCGGTGCTGGGTCAGGCTCCTTAGAAGACAGCACACCCACAAACCCGAGGGTGCCCACGGCGCTCATCACCAAGAAAACAGCCGCAAAGCCTGACAGGTCATGCAGATATCCTCCCAGGGCCGGTCCCAATGCCATCCCGATTGGGTTCACCAAGCTCATGTAGCCAATCAGCTCTCCGCGGTTGTTTGGGGGGGCCAGATCAGCGATCAGCGCACTGTAGGCAGTCACAAAAGCTGCAATGCTCAGACCATGAAAGGCTCTAAACACCATCAGCAGTAACACCGGAGAAGAGACCGAGAGGGGATGCCCCCAGACAGTGCCTTCCCAAACCATCGTGGGCAAAAATTGGACTAACAGATAGCTGAGGGGGGCGGCTGCGATCGCAGCCAGCCCAATTAGCATCACTGGCTTGCGACCTTTTTGATCAGTCAATCGCGCCATCAACGGTCGAGCCACAATCAGGCCCACCCCAAAACTCGCCATCACAAAACCAATCTGCTGTCCATTGGCCCCAAAGGTCTCGATATATAGCGGTAAGCTCGGCAGCAACCCGGCCAGTCCTGCCCAAAAGCAAAGTCCGGCCATAAATAAAACGGCTAAATTCCGACGCAGCGCCGGACTAAAGCTCGAGAATATACTCAAAATAGATCCTCCCAAGGGCGCGTCTGACTCTCTCACTGGATTTAGGTCAGGGAATTTGAGTCAGCTTACCTGCGCCTGAATAATGAAATTGCCCTATTCAAATGTTAACAACTGTTAAGGACGGGATTGAACGTTCAGCCATATTTGATCCCACAGGCCAGTATCGCTATTCCCTCGAACGACGATGGCCCGCAAAATCGTCTATGGATAGGCGCAAAGTCACCTTCATTATGCTGAACCCCAGCCGCGCCGATGCCAA
>JBCCRZ010000615.1:0-4118 GCA_039200855.1 Cyanobacteria bacterium P01_D01_bin.44
CCAGGTCGTCAGCTCGTCGAGGAGGGGTGCGATCGCACCCAAGTAGGGATGGGTCGCATCTTGGTACCAATCAGCGGGCAGCCCTTCGGCTTGGGAGACCCCAATATTGACAATCAGCGATGCCCGCTCAAACACCGCCACCGCCACTGAGCGCACCTCTTCCTGGAGCAACAGCCCCTGCCGCTGGGCCAGCTGTCGCAGCCGCTCTAAGCGTTCATAGCGCTCGGTAATTGACAGCGGCCTGCGCCAGTGAATCGCCACAGTGGCTAGATAGGCTTGCAATAGCAGATGTCCTAGCTTCTTAGCCTTGGTGGCCAGATAGTTATAGTTGTAAGAAGTGGCCTCAATCAATAGCGGCACCCGATCCACCATTTCCAGGCCATAGCCTTTAAGACCTGCGATCTTGCGAGGGTTATTGGTGATGAGGCAAAACTGCTGCACCCCGATGTCATTAAGGATCTGGGCACCAATGCCGTAGTTGCGCTGATCGACCGGCAGCCCTAACTTTTCGTTGGCCTCTACCGTATCCAATCCCATATCTTGCAAAGAATAGGCCTTGAGCTTATTCACCAAACCAATACCACGACCCTCCTGGCGCAGATAGACCACCACTCCTTGGCCAGCATTTTCAATCATCTTGAGGGCGGCTTGCAGCTGCATTCGACAGTCACAGCGCAGCGACCCAAAGGCATCGCCGGTCAGACATTCTGAATGCACCCGTACCATCACTGGCTGGTCTTGAAACGTAGCCGGATCGCCCTTAACCAGGGCCACATGCTCAGAATTATCGAGCAGATTGCGATAAGCGTAGATTTTAAACTTGCCAAACTGGCTGGGGATATCGGCGATCGCCTCTCGCTTAACAAACCGCTCATGGCGCAGCCGATAGCGAATCAAATCAGCAATGCTAATCAGCTTGAGCCTATGGGTTTGGGCATAGTCAACCAGCTCCGGCAACCGGGCCATGGAGCCGTCTGGGTTTTGAATTTCACAAATCACCCCAGCTGGGTAGAGCCCCGCCAGTCGGGCCAAATCGACCCCCGCTTCGGTGTGCCCGGCTCGCTTGAGCACCCCCCCTTCTTTAGCCCGCAGCGGGAAAATATGCCCCGGGCGACGTAAATCTTGGGGCACCGCCCGAGGGTTGATCGCCACCTGAATGGTGCGAGCGCGGTCTTCTGCCGAGATGCCGGTGGTGACCCCCCAGTGTAAAGCGGCGTCAATGCTCACGGTAAAGGCCGTTTGCTCGTTCTCATCTTCAAACGAGCTGCCACTGACCATCAGGGGCAAATCCAGCTCATCTAGCCGTTGCCCCGTCATCGCCAGACAAATCAAACCGCGAGCCTCCACCGCCATGAAGTTGATCATGTCTGGGGTGGCGAACTGGGCGGCACAAATCACATCGCCTTCGTTTTCACGGTTTTCGTCATCGACCACCACAATAGAACGCCCGGCAGCCAAATCTGCCAGGGCCGATTCGATGGTGTCAAACTGAAATGCGGGGTCTGGATGCTGCGACTCACTCAAAAAACCCGCGTCAAAATTTGCGGCCACAAGTACTTAATTACCTAAAGGACATAGTTTGATTGTAATGCGGCGCTTTCCTAGAAATGCGCTATGGTGCTTCAAAGGCAGAGTGATTACCCCAGGGATGCCTGCCAAGGCTATGTGGTCTGATACTCCCGATAACGTTAGCGATGGCGATGGTTTATGGCCGCCTCTCCCTCCCATGGCAATCCCTCTGTTAGCAGACAGGCGACTGGTGCACAGGCAACTGGAAAACAGACGACTGGCCCCTTGCCAGTGGGAATCGTGGGCCTCCCTAATCAGACTACCCGCTATCTCGTGCAGCTGCTGAGTGGGCACCCTCGGGTCACCCTTACACACCTCAGTCTGCCCACCCATCGCCCATCGCCCCAAACGCCCCCTCAACTCTCTCCCCAGTGGGAAGCCTTGCTCCAGACCCTTGGCTTACCTGACCCAGCTTTAACGGCCACCGCCAGCCCAGACCTAACTCAGTGCGCTGCAATTTTTCTAAACTTGCCCCCTGGGGAAGCCGCTGAGTGGGTCCCGGCCCTGATCATCCCGGAGGACTTTGATAGCTCAGGTTCCCAGCGTATCTTTGATCTCTCGCCAGACTATCGCTTTAGCGATTTGAGTCTCTATCAGCGCTGCTATCAGATTGAACGACGAGATACGGCGGTGGCGATTAATACGGTCTACGGTCTACCGGAGCTTTTTAGCGATCGCATTCGCCCTGCCCAGCTGATCGGCTGCCCAGAAAGCGCCCCCACCGCTAGCTTGCTTGCCTCGGCCCCACTGCTGAAGCGAGGATTAATTGCCCCCGACAGCATCTTGATTGACGCCAAACAAGGGAGTGAGGGCACGGTGCTAACCCCACTCAATCCATTGAATTATGCCGCCACCGCTGAAATCGAGCACATTGCCAATGATTTGATTGGCTCTGAAATCTTAGTGCAGTTTACCCCCCACGAGATTCCCACCCCGTGCGGGCTGACCCTGACACTCTATGCCAATCTGAGGGATCCGGGGCTGGTCTCAGAAGACCTGGTCACCATCTACCGGACCTTCTATCGTGACGCCCCTTGGATCAAGGTCTTACCCGTGGGGCAGCTGCCGACAGCGCAGCCAACGTTAGGCACCAACCATTGCCATTTAGGGCTGGCGGTCGACACCCGCACCCAGCGGACTATCGTTGTGGCTACCCTTGATCCCTACCTAAAAGGGCAGGTGGGACAGGCCATACAGTGCCTCAACCTCACCCAAAACTGGGACGAGAGGATGGGGTTGCCCCAGTTTGGGTATCAATAGCTTGAGAATGAAAGCTTGAGGATGAAAGCTTGAGGATGAAGCTTGGGTATCAATCTTGAAGCGGATCCACTAACACTACGGCCCGTCGAGTCGCCAGAGATTTACCGCTGTGTTCTTGCATGACACTAGGGGCCTGCTGCGGATCAAAGTTGCGGCTAAACTCATCCCACAGGGATACTCTTGAATGCTCAGCGGTCTGAACGGCTTCTTGAAGAGACTGTAGCTCGCTCCGCTGGGTCTGATAGTAGGGCAGTAGCTTAGCCAGCGTCGTCCCTGCCACCACCGCCAGCAATAAATTCACCGTCAACTTCACGCTAGACTCAAGCACCGCCGATTGACGGACGGCAACCGTTGAAAACTTTTTATGGGTAGAGCGCCTGGGGTGAACGAGAGGCTCAGCTGCTGCCGCATCGGACGGGGGCAATCTATGGGTAGCTGCGATGGCTGATCTAGAGGGTAGATCAACGTAGGTTGGTTGCTGGGCGGCATTCATTAAGCAAAAACCAGAATACGTTTAACTGTTTGCGATTAAGTCGCTGCGATACAGGCGCACACGGGGTCTGACGATAACCGTCGCCCCTATTATGGGGCTAAACCTGATTTTTTTAACAGGGACTTGGCTAAAGTTTCAAACTTTCTTTGGGAGCATGGACTGGGGCTGGGTCAGGCTTGATTTTTTGACCGTGAGCGGTGGGGAGGCAGGGAGAGCGGCACTCTTTTTTAGAGTATTTTTACCTATTCGAAGCGTATCCTTTTCTTCAATGTAAGCGTTGCCCCCATTGGACGCAAGTTATCCTTTCGCCAAAATTCAGTCGCCCTGATTCATAAAGACATCCCCTTCTGGGAGTTTCTTTGGGCGATTTGAATTACAAAACCCCCCTTAGCCAGGCTAAGAGGGGTTAATGTCTGCAAAATAATCTTACAAAAGCCTCTTCTAATCTGAAATCAATCGAATCCGTCGGCTGATTATGCGACCCAGTTAAGCGACTCAATGCTTCTAAAATGAGGGCTTCTTTAGTACGTCTACTTTAAGGCGCAATTAGTGCATCTACTTATAGAGCTCGGTGCCAAGACGCATGGCTAAAACACCGGGGACTAGGGCAATTAGCAAAATCACAATAATTTGTGTATCAGAGAGGGCCATAGTTAGTCAATTCCTTTTCTATTTGAGTAGGGACTAGTTTATAAAGATTGTTGACCAAAACTGTCCCGGTTGCAGCGACTCAGCCCATAACTGTTACAGACTTTAATAGAAAATGCCTGGGCGTCAAATGAACGTAGGCGGACTA
>JBCCRZ010000616.1:0-4115 GCA_039200855.1 Cyanobacteria bacterium P01_D01_bin.44
AATTCATAAAGGGGGAAAACTTATAGGCTTAACCTGCCGAAAACCGAGCCTTCAGATGATCGCTCAGACGCAGTGCTAACGCACCAAGTGTCAATGACGGGTTGGCCGTAGGGATGTAAGGAAACACCGAAACATCCGCGACATAGAGATTGTCATAGCCGTGACACTTAAGATTCTCATCCACCACACCCTGGCTGCTGTCTTCACTGATCCGCAAGGTGCCCCCCGCGTGGTTGACCGTGCCCCCATGGGGAGCCAGGCCCATCCCCTGATTGGGGTCATGGGGAATGCCCAATGCACCCAGAATGCGATTGCGAAACTGTCGGGCCTGGTCAATAAACTTGCCGTCCAGGGTAAGATTCGCTACCCGGATTGCGGCCTTTTGGTTGGGACCTTGTGTTTCCACCGTATTGCTATCGATCAGCTCCTTCGAAAAGCCAAACTTCAGGGTGATCTCGGTGCGGCGGTTTTCGGGCGGTTGTCGCTGCCACAGATCGTCATCGGCTCGGCGCACGTGCCAGTACCAGGGGTTGATCAGCATCTCAGTGTAAAACGGATAGTGATCTTTTTGAGCATCCCCTGCCCAGAGCAATAGCTTGGCATGGTTCAGATCCCCCGCAAAGGGATTATCCGCCGGGATCAGATAGTTGCTGGAAAAAAGATAGGGGTGATCGGTGAGCCCGTGCCCTGCCTTACCAGACGGATCGTTCAACCCACTTTGCAAGAAAATCTTGGGGCTCTCAATCGACCCAGCAGCCAGCACCACGGCCTTGCCCCGGTAGACCCGCTCCCGATTACCCAACAGATCTTGACACACCACCTCACTCACCCGTCCAGGGTTAGCAGGGTCAGGGCGAATATGGGTTACCAGATGGTTGAGATTCACGGTGAGATTGCGCGACCCTACGTCGCCGGTAAAAGCTTTAGAGTCAGAGAGCAAGTCCGCCGTAGAAAAGACCCCCGTGGACGAAAACAAAACACTATCGGTCATCGCCTGATCGTCCAGGTTCGGCTGGTGCCGCGAGCGGGGGAGATCTTCGATGTTGAGATCGGGCAGCTGCTGCTTGAGATGCTGCACCACCCGATCTTGAAATTTGCCCAGGGTCTTACGCTTACGCATGAGGTACTCAGCACGGGTGTAGCCCCCTTTGCCGCCTTGTTCCTGATTGGCTAAAAAAGACCAAATCGAGTCAGGCCAGTAGTCATATTCCCACCCCTGCATCCGCAGGATAATCCCAGACCAATAGAGGGAGCGCCCCCCCAGGGCCATTTGGGCCCCAAATAAGAAGTTGGTGCCGTCCTTGCGATCATAGTGACCCACCTGATGCTCAGACACAATTTCATCCCAGTCTGCATAGGCATTACCCACATGGGTCGGAGATTGCAGGCCGCCAATCTCTAGCACTAACGTATCCAGTCCCGAATCTGACAGAGCATCAGCGACAATGCCGCCCCCCATACCAGAGCCAATCACAATCACGTCATACTCTTTGGTTTCTTGACGGTTACCGGGAAATCGCTTTTGTTGCTGAGGGCTCTCGAAGGTCTGTAAGTTGTCGTAGCTATGGAGAAACCGGGTCTCAGTTGTTGCTGGAAACACCACCAGGGCATGGCCAGTATTCGGATTTAAGCCTGAATCATCGGTAAAGCGATGCTCACCCAAGTTATCAACGGTAAACTCGCTGCCTTCCATCCAATACTGTCCATTGAGGAAGAACTTAAATTTAAGCCCATCCTGGTAGCTGGAGCGTTCTAGATCAAAAATCCAGGCCCCAAAGGCATAGGTGCCATAGATGTCTTTGGCCCACCCGTCGTGCTCATTGCGGAGGGTGACCCCGTTGCTGGGGGCATATTGATTAGTTTGAAAGATAACTTTGAAAGTCTCCCCGCGCTTAATGGCTGTGAACTCAGGAGACGCATCGGCGTCGAATAAACGGGTTGTGTCAGCTTCGATAACTTCCTGGAAGGCATAGGTGGCCTCATCGAAGACAACTTTACCTTCGACGGCAACTTGTTCGCCGTTTTCAACCTTCTGGTTATCAAATATCTGCATAAGCGCTCCAGGACTTGGGTAGATAGATGTTTAAATCCACGATTTCGATACCTATGCTAAACAAGCCTCTCAAAATAGTTGGGGTACCCTTGAGGGTGCTTTTTCAGCCATCGTTGGGCTGATTTATTGGACCATCTGGATAATCGGCATTTGCTAAGGATGGGTTTGTCATCGGTGATTGACAAAATTCAGTTCTTTAAAGGGTAGCCAGGGGGACATCTGAGCCCACCGATGCCCATTTTGTCATCCTGGACTAAGACAAAGACATTGGGTCCTGATTGCGGTTAATGCTGAGGGGCTTTACCAATGATTTCTGGCGATTCGCTATAATAGAGCCTGACTTCTCTTAGAAGAGCCAGGTTGCCGATGACTAGCCTGTTGGTCAAATCCGAACAAATGCCATTGCCGATTGATCTTTCTTCACTTACTGCAATGTCGAAGATGAGTGATCAGCAGTTCTATGATTTTTGTCGCACGAATCCCGACTTGCGAATCGAACGGAATGCCCACGGAGAAATCATTGTGATGCCCCCAGCCTTTGCTGATACTGGAAACCGCAATGGCAGAGTTTTTGGTCAGCTTTTTGTCTGGTCTGAAGCAGATGCGACTGGAGAAGCCTTTGATTCTAGTTCGGGCTTCACTTTAGCCAATGGGGCAACGCGCTCTCCCGATGCATCCTGGATTTTGTCTGATCGCTGGAATGCTTTACAGCCAAAACAGCAAGCGTCTTTTGCCCCGATTGCGCCTGATTTTGTGGTGGAGCTACGGTCTAGTAGCGATACGTTGGCAAGCCTGCAGGAAAAGATGGATGAGTATATTACCAATGGGGTGCGGTTAGGATTGTTAATTGACCGGAAGAATTGTCAGGTTCATGTTTATCGCCCCAATCACCCCCCCGAGATTTTGGACAACCCTGAGTTTGTTAGTTGCGAACCTGAAATGCCAATGTTTGCGCTGAAGATGGCAAAGATTTGGTAGAGGCTGCTAAAGACCAAGTTCAACGGGCTGGCAAACCAACGCCGAAAATGTTTGAAATATGTAAAAACTCAACCGAAGGAGACTCTATGAGAAAGGCGCAAGTCTGGAAGTATTTCCGCCTAACACCCTGATTATCCAGTGACTTGACGGACTTCAGGATACATGGTGCGAGTAGTGAGCCCTTGAGTTGGTTACTGACCGCAACGGGATACTCAACACTGAGGGTGGCTTGGGTGTAATGCAACACATCGGTCAACACAGGGGCAATCAAAAATTCCCGTCGGGCCATTTCGCTGGTAAGACTGAGGCGAGGTAAGCTTTCCTCAATGCGTGATTTGAGCTCGCCAAGGCGATCCAAACGGCCATCATACCGAGGCAACTTTAAAGAGCGACGTTGTAGCGAAGCGTTGAAATACGCCAGAATGTCTTGCGAGCCTTTAACTTTTAACCCTTTTCCCCAATGTCTGCTCTCCAAGCCTTCCTTGACGATCTCCACAACCGCTATCGCGAGCTAGATGAGGGTCGCCCGGCCAGCTATATCCCAGAGCTTGCCAAGGCCAATCCCAACTGGTTTGGCGTCAGCGTAGTTACCACCGATGGTCAGATTTTTGAAGTGGGGGATGTGCAGCAAAAGTTCACGATCCAATCTATCTCTAAGGTGTTTGCCTATGGATTGGCCCTTGAAGATCATGGTCGTGAGGAACTGCTGGAGAAAGTGGGTGTTGAGCCCACAGGCGACCCGTTTAACTCGCTGATTCGTTTGGACGAAGATTCTAAGCGACCGTTTAACCCGATGATTAATGCGGGTGCGATCGCAACCACCAGCCTGATCGACGGGGCTGACCCAACCGAGAAACTCAACCGTCTGCTGGCCATGTTTGAGCGCTACCTCGATCATGACGTCTTCATCGATATGGCCACCTTTATGTCAGAGCGCTCCACTGGCCACCGCAATCGGGCCATGGCCCACCTGATGCTCAACTTTGGCATGATCGATTACAACATTGAGGCCGCCCTTGATCTCTACTTTCAACAATGTGCCGTGATGGTCACCTGTCAGGACCTGGCAATGATGACTGCGACC
>JBCCRZ010000617.1:0-4114 GCA_039200855.1 Cyanobacteria bacterium P01_D01_bin.44
ACAGTTGGATGTTTGGATGAGTAGAGGACAGGTGAAGTAGGGAGTATCGATGTGGGTTGGAACCGCGAAATCGGCGAAGCGCAGCTGGCTGTGGCGGGTCAATCCGCTGCTGAAGATTGTGCTAAGTATTGTGGCGGTGAGTGTGGCCTTTGCCCTACAAAATCTAGCCGCGCTGAGTCTGTGCGTCGGGGTTCTCCTGGGACTGCTGGTGCTGGTGGGAATGCCCTGGCGGGCGTGGTTAGGAGGCGCGATCGCCCTCCTGCTCTTCACGGCATTAACGTGGCTACTGCGGGATGGGCTAGCGGCCATCTTAAATACGCTGCGGCTGTTGGCAATTTTGCTGCCGGGGCCGATCTTTTCATTCACGACCTCACCAGCGGATTTGACCCGGGCTCTGCAAGCGGTAAAACTGCCTGCCTTTTTGGTGTTGAGCCTGATGCTAGTGTGGCGGTTTTTGCCCGTTGTTCAGCAGGAAGCCCAGCGCATTATTGAAGCCAATCAGCTGCGGGGAATTGACCTCAGCCGTCGTCCCAGACAGTGGTTTCCAGGGCTGTTTATGCCGCTGGTTTTTCGTATCGTCAGCTATGCCGATGAGGTGACCGTGGGCTTAGAGACCCGCAGCTATGATCCCAACGCCCATCGCAGTGTGGGGCAGCCCCTGCAGTGGCGCGGGCTGGATACGGGGGTAGCGATCGCCGCTGTCGCGGTATTTTGGACAATCGGGTATCTGCAATGGAGCCAGTAATCGAGGTTGAAAATCTCAGCTTTACCTATGCCAATGCCTTCCAGCCCGTGCTGAGGGACTTGAACCTGACGCTTTATCCCGGCGAAATTATCTTGGCGGCAGGGGCCACCGGCAGCGGCAAAAGCACCCTGCTGAACTGCTTAGCGGGCATCTCCCCCACCCATACCCGTGGAAACCTCACGGGGACTATCCGCTGCCAGGGCCAGGACATTGAAACCTGGACGGTCTGCCAGCGCTCCCACCACATCGGGACTCTGCTGCAGAATGTCGAAACCCAAATTTTCACCGACACCGTTTACGACGAAGTCGTTTTCGGCCTAGAAAATCTCAACACCCCCGCCCCGCGCATCGCCCCCCTGACCCAGGCCATCCTGCAAGAATTCAACCTACAGGCCCAACGAGACTGGCCCCTTACCGGCCTTTCCACTGGCCAAAAACAGCGGCTGATCATTGCGTGCATCCTGGCTATGGGCCAACCTATCCTGCTCCTCGACGAGCCCTTTGCCTATCTCGATCAGGCAGCATCACACCGGCTGCTCAATCTGCTTCAGCAGCGAGCCGCCCAAGGCCAAGCTATCCTGATTGTCGAGCACCGACTGGCTCTCGTACAGCGCATCTGCGATCGCACCCTCCATCTCCACCAAGCTCACCTCCACCCCGGCTTACCCCCAAAGTCGCCGCCCCGCCCCCAAGTTCCGGCTCCCCCCCTGCCCTCTCACCCTGCCCCCTCAGCGACTCCCCTCCTGCAGACTCACGCCCTCACGCTTACTCCGTATCCTGCCTATGCCGATCTCACCCTTTACGCGGGTGAAACGGTCCTGCTCAAAGGCAACAACGGTAGCGGCAAAACCACCTTATTGCGAATAATCAGCGGCCTGATTAAACCCACCCACGGCACTATTACCCTACTCGGCCGCAACCTGGCTCGCGATCGCATCGTCGACATCGCTCGCGTCGTCGGCTTTGTACTGCAAAATCCCAATCATCAACTTTTTGCCGACACCGTGCAGCAAGAAGTCCAGCAGCCTGGTGTCTCTGCTCAAACGGCTGACCAGATCTTGACCCAACTCAATCTCAAAGACCGCGTCGAGCATCATCCCCAATCCCTTTCCCAGGGCCAAAAACGCCGCCTCGCCCTAGGAGCTGTCCTAGCCAGACAGCCAAAGCTTTGTCTCTTGGATGAAATTACCGTCGGCCAGGATGCTCAATCCCTAGAGCTGATGCTAAATCTGCTGCAAACCTTTACCCAATCAGGAGGCAGCCTTTTATTGACCAGCCACGATCCAGCTGTCGCCGAGTTATTGAACGTGCGGGTGGTGGAGATGACGGAAACTTGAAAGCAAATTCGCTAAGGCGAAAACAACGCAGAAAGCTACGCTGCGCCCCAGGCTTACTGAAAGGAGGACACAGCGCAGGGTTGGCTCACCTCGGACATGAGACAGTGAACTTGGAATGAGGGCGGCATCACCCTCATTGTCTTAACCCATCAGGTTGTCAAATCCAGATAAGCTATGGTCTTCCGCTCTCGCCTCTCAGAGGTTGTCCCACTCCATTGAGTGAGAGCTTTTGGTAATGGTACAGCCGTTGCCAGTTCCGTGAGGACCAGACAGCAAGCTATTTGGCTGGGGGCTAGGCATCCGCATATTACAGGTTGCATAAGCCCAGATGGCTAAAGCAATAAAACTAACTGCCGCCGCTATTTTACGAAGTGCAGGATAAAAAAATTAACGGCAACTTTCTTATCCGCAAATCTGCCATCTGAGCAAAAATATCTCCTGCATTTTTGTCGAAAAACAGTATCCTGGTGGAGCCGCTAACACTACTCTTTTCAGGTCAAGGTTCTAGGAATCTATGGCAAAACCGTCCTAAATATTTACCACTCTACTTTCAGAGTGTCTCGGGTTAAAAAGTGCTCTAAATGGTATGCTCGTTCTTCAGTTTTCAACAAAATTTGCTCATATAAATAGCGGGTGGCTCGGTCCCCGAAGCTTTCTGCTTGAGTGGCTTGACGCCGCATCACTTCGATAATTGAGCGCTCGGCCTCTAAATCATGCTTAACCATGAGCCGACAGCGATAAACATCGTCAGATTCTTGCTCAAAGCAGCAAAGCTCTGACAACTTGGTCAGCGAGAGGACTGGAACACCGCCCAAACCATGGAGTCGTTCACCCAGGTCATGAGCATGTTTTTCCACCTCTTCATAACTTTCTTCAAAATAATTATGAAGCATATAAAACTCAGACCCTTCAACCACAAAATGATGCTTTTGATATTGCAAGTAAAGCACAACAAAACTTGCCTGAGAAATTGTCAAACCTTCGACAACTGGCTGGGTAATTGATTTTTCAAGCAAAATCGGATTGTCGGCAACTTCACTATAGATTTGTTGGATTTTTTCGATGGTAGTCATAAGTCTTCCTCAATCGATACTCAATTTTGCTGCTCAGATAAATTGATCTGAGATCCTTATGAAGATTACAGGCATTTTTGGGGTGAGGTGAGTATCTTTTTCGACACTTTTAATGCCGGTTTAGTCATGGGGAATACAGAATCGAAATACTCTTAACAAAACAGGCTTTCTAATCAATAAAAGCCTCAATAGTTGACACTTTTAAGACACTTTGTAGTGCTTTCCCCGTGGGCGCCTAACGGGTGAATCGCCATCGCTGACCGGTCACGCTTGCCGTTGCGTTTGGGGGGACATTTAACAGAATTTTTCGCTTGCCTGTTCGCTTGGCTACTGTTGGCTAGCGCTCAGTCTGCTACGCCTTTCTGACCGATGCAATGGCGAGTTTCTCGTCACTCCGTCATCATGATGAGATGCACGGGGTCAAGCCGAACATTCCAGGGAAAGGAACGATTTTGCAGGAGTTCCCACTTTTCGCGGTAGACCTCTGCCTGCAGGTGATAGTCATGGGCCGTTGTCGGCGGCGTATGCAGCTTGATGAACAGGCTGACGCGGTGTTGCGTTTCGCTAGTCGCGGCAATCCAGCCCGGGAAGGTGTTAAGTTGATCAGCCTTGCGGGGAAAGCGGATATGGTGAGCGCGGATGCCGAGATAGGTGAGTCCGGGCGGAATGGGGTCAATGACTTCAAGTTGGCAGCCCCAGTCCACTGACTCAATGTGGGTGGCATCGATAGGACGAGCGCGGGAGAAGTTTTTGCACTCTGTCACCTTGGCGACTTCATAGGTCGGCGGGCGGGTAAAGATGTCTTCTTTGGTGCCCTGAGCCACAATTTGCCCCTGGGAGAGCACCAATAAGTTGTCGCAGAGACGGTAGGCTTCTTCCAGCTTATGGGTAATGAACAGGGTAACGCCATCATAGTTGCTGAGGATTTCCCGCAACAGCTTTTCGATTTGACTGCGCAG
>JBCCRZ010000618.1:0-4111 GCA_039200855.1 Cyanobacteria bacterium P01_D01_bin.44
ATGAGCTGGTCCGATGGCCAGGTACGAGCCAGCCTCACCGCATATAATGCACAGGAAATAAAACCTGTGCAAGTCGAATGGCAGCAGTGATCTCTCATTCGCAATTAGGATTATCAGAATAGCGATTGAGTTAGAAGGTTATAGGATGACTGATTGTGTCCTTGAGTCGTGGCAATTTACAACAACCGACAGCTGCTCGGCTATTGTGATTCCCGACGGTTGTAGAGATATCATCATGTCTGCCTCATCAGACGGGTCGCTGGCTTGGAAAATAACAGATTTGGACACCCAGAGCCACACAGTTCATCTTGACTCTGATGTTCGCCTGATGGGCGTGCGGCTAAAGCCTGGTACTCAGATTGCTGAGCCTCAGTTACTCCGAGCAATCTCACGCTCAATGGCAGCGGGTGAGCAAGATGCTCAGGCTGTGAAAAGTTGGCTCAATGACTTTTGCCATCTTAGTAGGGCAATAGCCGAATCACTTGAATGCCTGAGAAGTCGGCCAAAAACCGTGACTCAAGCCGCAAAATGGCTGGGTGTCACCCCCCGAACTCTACAAAGGCTGCTGATCAGCCAGACAGGGCGCACTCCCAGTTTTTGGCTACAGCTAGCCCGTGCCCGGCAAGCTGCTCGGTCCCTTCAAGGCCCTATGCCACTTGCAGACATTGCAGCTATCCACGGGTATGCAGACCAGGCCCACATGAGTCGAGATATCAAACGATGGTTTGGCTTATCACCCAGGAGCCTGACTCGCGATACAGAACAGTTTGATCGACTCACAGACTCAGGCTATGGCTAGCCTGTCACGGGTGAGCAAATTTCAATCAGAAAACCATTCGGGTCGATCACATATGCCGTTGTCTGTCCCCAAGGCTCATCTCGAATGTCCTGATGCAAAACAGCACCGGATTCTAATGCACGTGACAGATCGGTACGGACATCGTCGGATTCAAACGCGATCTCAAAAATCGGTGCGGTAGGCTGTGCTCGGGCGGGTGACTTTCCCAACGATTGCATCAGGCTCAGGGATGAAAAGGCAAGCGTCGTGTTGCCAGTCTCTAGCTCACCATAATCACCACTTTCGTGCAAGAATTTTTGTTTAAAATCAAACGCGCGTTTGAAGAAGTCTAAGGTCGAGGCGACGTTTTCGACATAGAGAATAGTGTATTTGAACTTCATTGATGTGCAGTGGCTTAAGGAATAGTGATTTGAGGATATGAGACGACGGGCCAATCTGTCTTGAAAATTTGCGACATTCATTAATGAGGCCCATCAATCATTGAATTCCAAACCATACCAGGAGAGTATCTATGAAACGTATTGTGATGAACTCAGATGCAATGGGCGGCCTTGACTTTACAGATGTAAATCGGCCTACCCCATTACCCCATCAAAGTCTCGTTCGAGTCGTAGCATTTTCTCTTAATCGTGGTGAGATTAACTTTGCTCAATCGCCAGCCTCTAAGGGGCGCACCATTGGCTGGGACTATGTCGGCATCATTGAATTATCTGCGGCGGACGGAACGGGGCTGAAAAAAGGAACGCGCGTAGTGGGCTGGCGGACCGAGATGGATGCCTTTGCAGAGTACGTGATTGGCGACAGTAAGTTCTTGGCCCCCATTCCTGATACGGTGTCGGATACTCAGGCGGCAACCCTCCCGGTCGCAGGTCTGACAGCCTTGGCCGCGATTGATAAAGGCGATCGCATCCTAGGCCGGTCTGCACTGATTACTGGGGTGACAGGCGGTGTCGGATACTTCGCCTTGCAACTGGCCAAGCTCAGCGGTGCCAGGACGGTTGCCCAAGTCCGTCGGCCTGAGCAAGCCACGTTTGCTAGAGATATGGGAGCCGATGCTGTGGTTGTCACTGCAGATGGACAGGGTCTGGACGCAGAAGGCCCCTACCATCTAGTGGTTGATGGCATTGGGGGCAGTTGGTTTGGGCCATTACTCAGAGCGACGGCCAAGGGCGGTATTTTGGTGTCTTACGGCTCATCTGGGAGTAATGAGTCCAGGTTTAATCTCTCTCCCGATCTCTATGGTAATGGAGGCCAGCGTCGAATCTATGGCTTGACCCTCTACAGCGAAATTGAGATTGAACCCTCTTCAGTGGCCCTGGGTCGATTACTCCAACTGGTTGAGAGCGATCGTCTGGCCTTGCCAGACATCACGACAGCAGACTGGTCAGAAACCCCCAAACTGGCAGGCGATCTGTTATCACGCAGGTTTAGCGGTAAAGCTGTGATGACAATTGGCTAGAAGATAGAGACTTGTCGGCACTTTCTCGCTGATAGTCACTGCTCTTAGTCATGCTCTAATAATCACTATCGGCAACACAAATCCCTTTACATTTGAGGCCATTTGTCGCGGTGCGCTTGCAGTGGGGACAGAGAATTTTTTCGGGTTCTGCTGCTTGAGTGTTCTTGAGATTAGGACTGGTTTGTGGCTTGTCTTCTTCGGTTTGGCGGTTCAAGGTCATCGGGAATAAGGCTTTGCTGCGGTTACACTCTACAGTTTACGGTCTGTGCGTCTAGTGGTCTGCCAAAGCTAAATTTTCGGGTATAGCAATCGACGGATGCATTCGTTGATTGCGCGTCAGGTTAGCCGTTGTCACTTAAGGCTCCTAGGGATATCGACTGTCCTAACTAACCTGACAGATGCAATAAGACTGACGCGGCACTGACTCTGAGCTTGCCCAGAGGACAAAGGGTGGATAGGGAGACGCGGGCATAGCTCTCGCCTTAGCTCTCCGCGTCTCCGCGTCCCCCCCTCTCCGCGTCCTTCCCTACCCTAAATTTTAAGCTTGATGTGACAACAGGCACAGAATCGCCCGCTGAGAGAGTTCCGCTGCAAACGGTTCGGTCAGAGGCAAATGCTTTACCAGCAGTCGGTAGTAGATGGGCCCGTATAAAATATCCATCGCCAGATCGGGGTCCAGACTGGCATCAAACTCACCGGATTCGATGCCCCCTATGATCACCTGCCGGGCAGCATTACGGCGGGGGATTAGGAAGCGATCGCAAAAGCTCTCCAACGCCCCTGGCTCACACTGCCCCTCGGCAATAATCTGCGCCACAATCCGCCCCACGTCGCCTTGAAAGACCTCGACCAGCTTTGCCATCTGCTGAGCCAGGGCCTCAGCCGCAGTGTCAGCCTCCGGAAACGGCAGTACCGTTTCAACCTGGGCCAGAAAAGCATCCACGATCAAAGCAGCTTTGCTGGGCCACCAGCGATAAATCGTGGTTTTGCCGACCCCTGCCTCGCGGGCAATCGCCTCAATAGACACCTTGCGCACGCTGTTTTTTTGCAATAAGTCCCAAGCCGCTGACAAAATTGCCCGCTCTGACTCAACCGAGCGGGGACGCCCAATGGGGGTTTGAGACGCTTTCTGCTTTGGCATGTCTTAACTTCTAGGGTCTATTTAAATCACTAATACGATACGCACCGTAAATAAAAACTATCAAATGGGTTGACACTTTCGCAACGGATCGTTTAGAAATTAAATATACGAAACGAATCGTTTTGTTAGTGATCTTATTCATTGAAAGCAGAGGAAAATACACCATGACAACCTCTTCTCAAGCTCAAGCAGCACCCCAGACCTTTAATCTGGGCGGTGACTTAACGATTAACCGCCTTGGCTATGGGGCTATGCGCCTGACCGGTCAACCGGGCAACTTTGGCCCCTATGCCGACTGGGAAGGTGGCAAGGCCCTGCTGCGTCGTGCGGTTGAGCTGGGCGTTAATTTCATTGATACGGCTGAAGCCTATGGCCCTGGTACCAATGAAGAGATTATCGCTGACGCACTGTATCCTTATCCTGATGGGCCTTATCCTGACAAAGTCGTGATTGCCACCAAAGGTGGGATTCATAAGCCGGCTCCCGACAATATCCAGGCGGATGGTAGTCCTGACAGTCTACGGCGGGGGGTTGAGGGAAGCCTGCAACGGCTGAAGCGCGATCGCATCGATCTTTACCAGCTGCATCGCCCCGACCCCAAAGTCCCCTTTGCCGAATCTATCCAAACGCTGGCCGAGCTACAACAGGAGGGCAAAATTCGCCATATTGGCATCTCTAACGTCACCCTAGATCAGGTCAAAGCAGCCCAGGC
>JBCCRZ010000619.1:0-4108 GCA_039200855.1 Cyanobacteria bacterium P01_D01_bin.44
CAAAAAAAGTACGTTTTCCATTTATTGTCTGGGCTGATCCGCTGCTGACGCGGCATGATGTCTTGAAAGCTCGGCAGCGCTTCTACCTGTTGCAGCACCTGATCTAACTCATCTCGAATCACTTGCCAATTGGCCTCAAGCTCAGTGGCCCAAGGAAACTGCTCCACCGTAAAAAAGGGAGAATTGCTGACGGTAGACTGCTCCCCTAGCCAGTTTTCTAGCTTGCGATACGGTCCACTATCAAAGATTGGATGAATCGGGGTCTGGGGTGATTGAGGCTGGGTCGCAGCGGTCTGCATAGAAATAGAAGAGCATAACGACAGTCGGCTTACCATTCTATCTCTGAGTGGCCTGTCTTATGGGGCCATCGACAGTCGAGATTAGGTATCTCCAATGCCGCAGTCTGCCACGCGTTGGTATAAAACCAGGCCACTTTCAATCCACGCCTCGCCTTTACCAGGGCTAGATTCGTACATCCAGCTTTGCGACGGGAGATGCCCGGTGGGAGCATCCAGTGAATAGGTGATGGTTTGCGACCATCCGAACTTGTCTAGGAGGGCATCATATAGATCAAATTCGTTTTCGAAGTCCTCGGGGTCGAGGCTAGCCCAAAACTGCTGTTGGACGCTCAGACCAAATTTTCCCTGGCTGTGGGTGCGCCATAGATTGTCGATGGTGGCTAAATCCTGACAGGGAAACTCAATCAGCCCATCGTAACTGCCGCCAAAAAAGGTGCGATCGCGATACCACCCAATTTCTAAAATCAGCTTCTCAGTTTCTTGATCCGCAGCCTCCCACTGTCGCTCAGACAGCAGCGCCTCCAGCCGTTGGTAGTTAGGCGGACGAGTTGATAGATAGCGCCAAAGCCCTAGTGCTGAGAAACTTAGCAGCACCAGGGCAAGAGGCCATTTTTTGAGTCGGGGTAGTGCCATTTGAGCATCGAATGCGTCAAAGGAGATCAACACGTTTGAACCCAGTCGTTACGCAAGGTGAGATCGAATCCTTAGCTCTGTTGTGTTTCCCTCAGATAAAGAAATATCGGTAGCGAACAAGATAGCCCAATCACGAAGGTCAAACCTATGTAAAGGGCTAGCCAACGGCGAGATAGTCCTAATCTTTTTAGCTCAATGAAACTAAAACAGAAGAATACCCCGCAAGAGATCAGCAAATCGGCAGCCAAGGCACTCGCCACCGGGTTAGCAAACGCCTCGGCAAAAAAGCTCCCCACAGCTGCATTTCCCTGTTGTAAAAACTGAATCAAAAAATACCAGGGAACAATACTGCCAAAGATGGCCAGCGCTAGATAAATATTTTTGTGGGTTGAACGGCGAGTCGTGATAGTAGATGTCATGGGTCAGTCACTCAAATCAATTGCCTCGATTATGGCCACCCTACATAATAGGAACAATTACCTTGGAGGTAATCAAGTTTACAAATACTGCCAAGATAGTCCCACCTCTTTCCCATGAACACGTTGCTGTCTGATACTTTTAGCGAACTGCTCAAATACTGGCGCAAGCAGCGCAATCTGAGTCAGCTGGCCCTGTCTCTAAACAGTGATGTTTCCCAACGCCACATTAGCTTTTTAGAATCGGGTCGGGCTAAACCCAGTCGTGAGATGGTGTTACAGTTAGCCACCGTGTTAGATATTCCCTTTCGCGAACAAAATAAGCTGCTGACGGCTGCCGGGTTTGCTCCGGTTTTTACCGAGAGTGATCTGTCCGCCCCGGAGCTAGCTCCCATTCGCAAAGCCCTTGACTTTATGCTGACTCAGCAAGAGCCATTCCCCGCCATCGTGATGGATCGCTATTGGAATCAAATTGATAGCAACCAGGCTGCCCAAAGGGTGATGACTCTGCTGCTGAATGCAGACGGGTTGCAGGCGTGCATGGATACAGACGGCAGATTTAACCTGATGAAAGCAACGTTACACCCAGCTGCCCTCAGACCAACCATCACGAATTGGGACGACATTGCCAGTCACCTGATCCGCAGGGTTCATCGTGAAACCTTGGAAGTCGGCCAAAGCCCTGCGTCGGTCAAACTATTTGACGAGCTGATGAGCTACCCAGACGTGCCTCGCCTATGGGAGACGAACCCGCATCAGGGATGGCACATGCCGATGCTGACGGTCAATTTTAAGAAAGACGAGCAGCGGTTGAGTTTTTTCTCAACCATTGCCACGCTGGGCACCCCCCACGACATTACGCTCCAAGAGCTGCGGATCGAGTCACTGTTCCCTGCCGATAACGAGACTGCCGATACTCTGCAAAGACTAAGGAGTCATTGTGCGAATATACCTGGATAAGTGATAAGCCACCAATTTGATCTCTTCTGTACTCAGTCTCAAGGGTTCATTTTGAATGAATTTAGGTAGGCCTTTAGGATTCAACACCCAAATTTTCCCATTTTGGGTTTTTGGGCCAGATTCGATAAACCACCCAGGGAAGACTACAACGGGTTTGACAGCGTGTAAATGCCCTGAACTGGGCTCAATCAGTCCAGCTAACCAGCGAGCTTGGGACTGGGCTTGAACAATCGGATCTCGATCAGGTCTGTAACCTACGATACCCCTCTTCCCTTAAGGCTTCGAGGGTGCTAGGTCAACGCCCACTGCGACTATTGCTTCAGGCAAACGTGCATTTAAAAGATGCCTGTCAATCTAATTTGACATTTCTTAACATATTGCGTTACATTTAGTTACATAGACGGTTAGCTTACTCCTGAGATCGAGCTAACTATCGATTGGAAAACACTTCAAGGAGTTTACTTCTATGGCTATCGTACTAGCACTGATTATTGTTGGTTGGTTGGCAGCTTCCCTGATTGGGACCCAGGCTTACTTCCGTGGTGAGCAAACCAAGCCCATCCACGATCGCAACTGGAGTTCTGACGAGTTTGAGAAACTGGCTAAGTCTTTCACCGGTCGCGACACAAACTTCAATGAGCGGGTGCCCGCCTACGGGTACGACGCTTATGCCAGTCAGTCTATGTCTAAGTAAGCCTGTCTGACCTGAAAAGATTGTTTTTTGGGGACTCTCCAACTTGTGATTAAAAGCTCGATGCCCTGGTAGGCGTCGGGCTTTTTTATTGCAGCTCTGTTGCCAAAAACCTATCGAGGGGCAAATAGGCCCAATACATAGACGATTGTCGGTCAACCCCCAGCTTTTGAAAGCCCAACCCCTGAATCAGGTCCTCGTAAACTGGATGAATGGTCAGGGTATAGATATCGCACAGATTGGGAAAGTCTTGCTGCATCTGGGTCAAGATTTGCTGGGCATCCTGGAGTAAAACACGCTGGTGGGTTTTCCAGTAAGGGGCGTCGATGATCCAACTGCGAGCAAAGACAGCGCGGCAGTCGGTATCCCCTGGCAGCGCCATCTCAAAGCGATCGTCGGTGACCTCCAGCGCACTCAGGTGGAGCCCTTTGCTGGGCGGCCCAAAGAAGTGAACTTCTGAGCTGCGCTGGGTGGGATAGAGCAGATAAAACCCGGCTGGGTTTTGGGTGTCGCGCTGGCGTAAGACTCGCATACCCACGGCATATTGACTGGCCCAGTCTCTCAGTAGCTGGGCGATGCGATAGGGGACGGCGTCGCTGTTGCGATTCATCCAGTTATAGTTTTGGGCCAGCAGGTTGGCGACTGGGATGGCGTCACAGCGTGGGTCAAAGGCATCAGTAAATAAGTCAGCCCTTTGGGCGGTGGCTTGTTCTGTCTCTAGCAGCTCAGGAATGGGAGGGACTGCGATCGCAAGCGTATTGCCATCAAACATTTTCTTGATCAACCCCAGGGCTGCTAGCTTATCGAGCATCAGCCCCGCCGAGCGCTCACTGCCCCGATCGGTATCGATATAAAACAGCGTCATCGCCTCGCGACAGGTGCAGCTTACCCAGTCATCAATGGGCATCAGCGTTTCGCACCTCTCCATTGGTTGCTGTTTAAGGCAGAGATAGGCCCACAGTCTGGTAAAGCACTCTGCCCGTCGGCGCGTTAGCCCCACCCGCCCGCGCAACAGATCGGCATAGTACTTTTGGCGCTCTACCGGAAAACAGTCATCAAGTTGGGAAGGATCTAAACGCACAGTGATGGGTGATGGGTAGTGGGTGGTG
>JBCCRZ010000620.1:0-4107 GCA_039200855.1 Cyanobacteria bacterium P01_D01_bin.44
AATCAATAGCTTGGATATGTTGCACGTAAGGGGCATGGGCAATGGCCGTCGAGCCGGTTCCGCAACCAAACTCCAGCACTTCCATACTGGGCTGAAAATACTCCCGCGTGACCTGTAGTTTCTTCTGATAGGCTGCTTCATTCGCGATCGGTTGTCTTGAATAACCTGCGGCGATTTTGTTCCAAAATTTAGCTGAAGAGTTCATCACATCCTCGTTGTTTTAATTAAACGGTTTCTTCGTTTCTCGCATGCGCTATGCTTCCTGACTGTTTGGGTAGCGTTTGGGAGCCGGGTTCTGCCATCGCCAGGCTGACCAAATTATAAATAACAAAGCTGCGATTTTAAGGATCATATGCAAGGTATCATCCAGATCGGTTGTGCCATTGTTGATCTCAAACGCGAGGGTCATTAAAGCGGCAACGATATTAGCCCAACGATTTGTGCCATAGGGTAGTAGTCGAGAGAGGAGAACCATAGAAATTGGCACCGAAGCCACGAAACCACCGAAGAGCAACAGATTTTCTGTTATCTGAATGCCATTGAATGTCCCGGTCATCACTTGTTCAATGAATCCAGGCTCAACAAATTCATGGATATCTCGAAATACCACATTGAAGAGATAAAATATCCACAGGTTTGATAGCTTGGCTTTCATCTCCATTGCCAGTATTTGTTTCTGCAAATTCATGTTTGTTCTCCTTTGTCTAAGTTTTCTGTTTGGGCTGGCATGACCGAGACCAGCGGGAGCCCCAAATCACGCACTTTAATCAGCAAGCCATAGAGTGCGGCCTGATCAACCACCGGGCCAGATAATAGCGTTTCACCGTTGTCCTTTAGTGCGATCGCAAATCCCTCAAACCAATGGCTCCAATGGGGAGCAAGATGTCCCTTGACACAAATTTCGTACTGGGGACAACTGTCAGCTGAACGGTGTAGTTGATTCATGGGAGTTGCGATCTGCGCTAACAACTCAAAAATACAAACGGATGTGGGGAGCCGTTGTCCCCAGATGTGGGGATTGGATATGGGGATTTATGGATGAGTCTTGTGGGGATGAGTGCTAAATCAGCGCTAGCTCTATGGCTCGTTTCACGGCTGCCCGACGATTGGTGACATTGAGTTTGCTGTAAATCCGCTTAGTATGGGTACGCACTGTACTCAAGGCCACGACCAGTTCACGGGCAATTTCTGGGCCAGACAGGTCGGTGTTGAGCAATCGAAGAACGTCCAGCTCCCGTTGGCTGAGGGGTTCGATCAGGGGTGGAGGGGATGAGGGGGTGAGGGGGTGAGGGGGTGAAGAGCCTACCCTAAGTTCGTTCTGGGCTGGGTCAAAGGATTCGGATGGCTCTTTGGGCTTCTGGCCCCAGGTTTCTAGGGCGGTCAGCAACCGGCTTGTGTAGTCGGGGGTGATGTGCTGGGTGGTGGCTTCTTGCAGCAGTTGGGTCATAGGGGGGCCTGCTTCTACAAAGAGGCGGATGTGGCCTTCGGGTTCGGCCAGGGTTAAGGCGCGTTCCAGGGGGACGATCGCACCCGCCAAATCCCCTTTCGCCTCATACGCCAATGCCTGGACCACCAGAATTTCGATGATGCTGCCGGTTCTCTCCTCAGCTTCTGCAGTTTCCAGGAGTCTGGCAAGGAGTCCGATAGCCTGATAAAGAGCGTTGTCTATGCAATCACGTCTGTACTGTGCGATCAGGACTCTTGCCAGGGTAAGATGTTCGTACTCATGTATATAGCTCAGCTCATCGTCTACCGACAGACCGCGATCGCTCACCCAGCTCAGGGCTTTAGTCAGCTTACCTTGCCTTACCCACAGCCGTGCCCTTAACGCTGCGATCGGGCGCACATCTGGCACTGGCATAGGCGCTTGGTGGTAGAGCCGCTCGGCCTCGTGAAGCTGGTCGAGGGCAGTCTCCAGATCTCCCTCGGCGGCTTTTAATCGTGCCTGCACCACCCACCAAAGAAATTTAACCCCCGACAGTGAAGCCTGCTGACGTAGCGTTTCACCGCTCAGCAACAGCTGGCTGGCAGACAACCGATCGCCTTGTTCGTAGCGCACTTCGCTCAAGGCCAAATACAGTTCTGGCGTGCCCGCCCGCACCGGGCCGCCCTGCTCTGTCGCCAGCTGTAAGGACTGCTCACAAATATTAATTGCCCGGTGGAGACGCCCCTGGGCCATGCTCATCTGTGCCAGTATCGTCGTGCCGCCAATGGCAATCTGAGTGAGGCCCATCTGCTTAAAAATTGCCAGACCCTCAGCAAAGGAACGGTAGCCGGCTTCTGGCCTGCCGCTGGTCCAGTAGGCCAGACCCAGCAGGGCTGCTGTTGTGCCTCGCTCGTACTCCTCATCTTCTGGCAACAGTTCGAGGGCCTGCTGAGCGTAAGTCACAGTGCTAGACACATCCCATAGCGCTTGAGCTCGATAGGCACGGGCATTGGCGATGGAGGCGGGTAAAGACTGCAGCTGTGCGTTGTCCGTGACAACTACCGCCAGCGGATCCGGTGAGTCCGCTCTCAGGCATCGTTCTGCATCTTGCAGGCGAGATTCAACCGCGTCTAACTGGCCATCGTTCAACAGCACTAGAGCATAGGCAACACTGAGGACGGGCCGGTTGCGAATCAGGGCGTCAGGCAGTGATGTGATCCAGCCCAGTACAGTGGTTTCTCGCTGACGCCGACGCATGGTAGGCCACATCTGCTCTATTAGACCTGCCGCTCGCTCAAAATCTTGGGCGGCCAGGGCATGACGAATTGCATCAGAGAATAAGCCGGTCTGCTCGTACCATTCACTCGCCCGTCCGTGCAGGCTGGGCATGCGCTCTGGCCACTCCATCAGGGCATGGGCCTGAAGCACATCGGCAAACAGGTGATGGTAGCGGTACCACTGGCGCTTGTTATCTAACGGAATGATGAACAGATTGCTTCGCTCCAGCGTTTCCAACATGGCCTGACCATCGGCTTGCTCAGTAACGGCATCACATAGAGGACCGCTTAAGCGTTCCAAAATGGCGGTTTGCAGCAAAAAGCGACGGACGCGATCGGGCTGCCGCTGCAGGACTTCTTCTAGCAGATAGTCCACAATGTAGCGGTCGTCTCCCGAAAAAGCCGCCACAAAATCAGCAGTGTCCTCACGCCCTTGTAGGGATAGCGCCGCCAGCTGCAGCCCCGCGATCCAGCCTTCGGTTCGCTTCTCTAAAGCGGCCACCTCCGCTGCCGAGATCGCCAACCCCATCCCCTGGTTCAAAAAAGCCGCCGCTTCGTCCGGCGTGAACCGCAGGTCGCTCACCCGTAGCTCAGTCATTTCTCCGTGGGACCTTAAACGCGCCAGAGCCAAGGGCGGGTCGGCACGGCTGGCAATCATCAGATGCACTTGGGGTGGCAAATGACTCAGCAAAAAGCCGATCCCGTCATGAATAGCCTGGGTTGCGATCGCATGGTAATCATCAAGGACCAGGGCAATATCCGCTTCAACGGCAGTCAGTTCATTGAGCAACGTCATCAAGACCGACTCAATTGGGGGTGGCTGGGGTGATTGCAGTAACGAGAGCGATTGCTCACCTAGGCTGGGTTGAATTTTATGCAGAGTGGTGATCAGGTAGGTCCAAAAAACAGCCGGATCATTGTCACTTTGGTCTAAGGAAACCCAGGCAACGGATCGCGTTGGTACGGCTGCTACCCATTCTGCTAGCAGCGTCGTTTTGCCAAAACCGGCTGGGGCTGAGATCAGTGTTAATTTGCGCTTCGGGTGGATGCGATCGATCAGTCTCGAGCGCGAGACCAGGTTAGCAGACCATTGGGGGAGGTAGAGCTTGGTCTCCAGGAGAGAGAGTCTTGAAGTAATCGGTCTCGCCGAGACAGTCATAAATTACGTTACCTACTCTTGCAGGGTGGAAACCTGTTGATGGCACCACAGCTGACAAGAGCAACGCCCCACCAGCATGACATTTCCGATGACGGCACATACCAATGAGACGTAGCGCATCTGTTTAGTGCCGAAGGCGTCGATACTGGCTAGTTCCATTGATGTTGTCGAGCTTCATCGACTATCTCTTGGGCCTCTTCGAGTGAAATATTATAGCGGTTGCTCAATAGTTGAGGAATGCGATC
>JBCCRZ010000621.1:0-4097 GCA_039200855.1 Cyanobacteria bacterium P01_D01_bin.44
AAAAACTCACCCGCTTTTGGCCCAAAGGCAGCACTAAATGCCTGATCGAGCCCCCCTGCCAGCTTAATTAAATCTCGGACCAATTTTTCGCGCTTCGGGCTACCCTGGGCGGCCATACTTACGAAAAGGGCCGTGCGCACTTCTGCCTGACTGATGGCATCGGCCATCTCAACGGCGGCGGGCTGGTAGAGACGCATCTTAACCAGATCATCAATCATCTCAGCCGGGTTTTGCGGCATTTCGGCCATTAACCGCCAGTGGTCTTCGGTTGAGTGAAAGCTGCCACAAATAATGCAGCGCAGCGATAGTGTATCCAGCGTCCCTTGGTCACAGGTGAGGGTCCCCCACCGACTGCTCTGCCCGGACATCAAACCCCCAGACATTAAACCCATAGTGCGTCTCTTTGGTAGATTTTACTGGTGTCTATTAGAACGTTTATTCTAGAAGAATGGTGTGAGGAGCAATACAGTTTTACAGGGCTTCACAGTGCTTCATATACGTGGGTACAAGTAACGATGTGGGTCCGAGTAACCAGCCCATTCGTGTCTCCCTATCCCCGCGTCCCCGCGTCAGGCTTACCCGAAAATTTGAGGCTGACAGCCGACTAGCCCGCAACCGGCAGAGCAGTTTCTTTCATACTGGCCAACATCTTTTTAAGATGCTTCAAAGCCGGGGTGACAATCGCCACAAAGTAAGCCTCCCGCAGCTTACGCTCAGGCGCGCTGCCGTGGACATAGGCCCGCGCCCCAGCATGGAGCATGGCCGCTTGAGACGATCGCAGCGAGAGCTCTGCCGCCGCTATCCGCGCTTGAATGATTTCTCGAATCAGCTGAGGGGCTGCAACGCCAGTACAGGCGTTGAGCTGATCGGCTACTCGATAGGTTCGCTGCCGGGCCATGTGCAGATCATCCGTCAGATCTTCGACCTGATCATCTAAGAAACGATTGACATGGCCTAACCGCCTATTAGAGCGCTCCATTAACGCAATACAGCTCGCCGTTAGCCCCAGCCCCATGCCCACCTGGGTCAAAATAAACCCTGGGCGAATAGAGGCAACATAGGCATCACAGGGGGCTGCCAAGACCCACTCATCCGGCACAAAGGCATTGCGGAATAAACAGCTAAACGTGCCCGTCCCTTCCAATGCGATGAAGTGAGCATTACACCGTAGAGACATGCCCTCCAGTTCATCGGAGACAATCGCCATCATGTACTCATCCGAGTCGGTCATCTGGGCCGCGATACCAAAGTAGTGGCCTGGCCCCAGATTTGAGACCCAGGGCAGCATGCCGTTGACAACATAGCCACCCTCTACCCGCGTTGCGCTCAAAGCGATTTTCTCAATGTCAGCAAAATGCTTCATCGGATTTGAGAGCCCCGTCCCAGCGAGGACCCGTCCGGTTGCCACCTCCGGCAACAGCTTTTGTTTTAGAGCCGTGTTCTCTGTATTCTGCAAATACCAGGTGCAGGCCACCTGACACCAGCTGATAAACCCGGTAGAAAGGCAGTCCTTAGAAATTTCCTCAATGCTTTGGACGGCCACCCTTAGACCCTTGCCAGACCCCTCATAGTCAGCCGAGACCGCATGGGAAAAGGCCCCAGCTGCCCCCAACTGGTGCATAATTTGCCCTGGAAACGCTCCCTTAAGATCGATATCTTGCACCTTGGGCGTGAGTTCTCGGTTAATCGTATCGCGCAGCGGCTCAATAGCCGGATCAAGGCTTATCGAGCTTAGTTCGAGGGACTCTTGAGGGTTGGTAAATGCCTTAGGGAGAGTTTGCATGACGATGTTAAATGTTGGTTAAGGATAATAAAGACGGGCTATTTGCCGTGGACATTGGCAGGGAAATCTTCGAGTTGTTAATATAACAGGCTCCAAGAGCGTAAATCCTGGGGCCTGTTTGAGTCTGCTAATTTGGTTACTAGACTTTAAGCCATCGAAACCGACACTGGCATAGGATTGCTCAGCGTGGCAGATACCGGAGACCAGGTGTTGGCATGATTTACCATTTCCTCTAGCACCTCACGGTCAGCATCTCCGTCGATATCAACCTTAACCCGTACGTCGGTAAACCCAATCTGAGGCTTCTCCAATTCGCCTGTGCCCCAGGTACTGACAATATTAATGTCGCCCTCTAGGGCAATCTCGAGCTTGGTGAGGCTAACCCCCTTAGCAGCGGCATTGGCCTGAATGCCAACCACCAGGCAAGAGCCCAGGGCACCCAGCACAATCTCAGACGGGTTGGGGGCGGTGTTATCACCCAGCAGGACCGGGGGCTCATCGATGGCAAACGCCTCTAGGTCACGGGCATAGTTAAGGCTACGAAACTTGCCAGTGCAGACGGTTTTAACCTTAAGCGTCTTATCCGCAGGGTTGGCTTTATTTTTAGCCGCCAACTCCGTCAAGCCATCTTGGGGGATGGGGGTTAGCGGTGCTGCAACCTCAGCGGTCAGTGTAGTTGCTTCGGCCATGGTACTGTCCAAATAGAATGATCACTCCAATTAGGATACAAGAAACTTCTGGGAGAAGGAAGGCGGATGTCAGCAATTGGTGAAATCGTACGATAGAAAATCCCAGTTTCTCTAAAGAATGTCCGATGTAACTGTTTATGCTGACAGGTATAAGTGGGAAAGAGGGGAATCGATGATAAACCGAAAGGTTCTGGTTGAGAAAAGGAGTTAGGAGTTAGGAGTCACCTTTGGACTGGATTCCGGATTCTATCTAGGGAGAACTTTTCGCTTTAAGTTGATGCCCGAAAAGATTGTACTTAAAGGACTTATCGCTCATGTCAGCCCCCAAACTGGTCCCGCCCTTTACCCGTGAGATTGCCATGCAAAAGGTACGCATGGCCGAGAATGCCTGGAATAGCCGAGATCCTGAGCGGGTCTCGATGGCCTATACCGAAGATAGCCACTGGCGAAATCGGGCTGAGGTGTTTCAGGGCCGTGACACCATCCGTGCCTTTTTGAAGCGCAAGTGGGATAAGGAGTTAGACTATCGGCTAACCAAAGAGATGTGGGCCTTTGGCGACAATCGAATCGCGGTGCGGTTTCAATATGAGTGGCATGATGATTCGGGGCAGTGGTATCGCGCCTATGGTAATGAGAATTGGGAATTCGATGAAAATGGTCTGATGCGCCGTCGCGAAGCCAGCATTAATGACATGCCGATTAAGGAAGAAGACCGCCGGTTTCATTGGCCCGCACCGGGAAATCGGCCAGAGGATGATCCAGGGTTGATTGATTCTCCGGTGTAGGAACGGGGATCAATCAATTTCGATGCTTGCTGATTCTCAGATGCTCTCACTCCAGTCCTTTTCTTAGCGCTAGTGACTGGAGTGGAAGTTTAGGGTGCTGCGCGGGGGTCCCTCCGAGTTCCCCCGCACCCCCCTGGGCAGGGCGAAACGCCGCCCTACAACCCCGCGTAAAAGGGTATCCTGCTGAGTTAAGGGTGAGGGGATGCTGGCGATGGGGGTTTCATTTTTCTAGCCTTGGGTGGGGTCACAAACGTTACCTACTCAAGCGGAGGGCTAGAAAAATGAAAAAAGCAAGGTATCGCTCCGTTCTTTAGATTTCAAAGGTCTCAATGGTTTTCCTGGCTCTGGCTTTTCTGCAAAAGGGCTTGCGGGAGACTCGCGCTAAACACACACTCGGCCTGCGTAGATTTAGGAAATTTTTGGGATGTTTTCTTTTCTTTAGCTGTAGATACTTCTCCTGATTATTCGATACATCAAAATGTAAGCCAGTATTCCCTCCGGGCAGTAACCTATGCTTTTGAATTTTTTCTGGAACCTGTTCCAGAAAAAATTCAACTTCACCCCGCCAGTATCCCCTAACCTATGCCACTCAATCAGCATCTAGTACGTGGGGTTGTAGGGCGGCGTAACGCCCTGCCCAGGGGGTTTGGGGAACTCGGAGGGACCCCAAGCAGCCTTTATCACTATTTACCGACATCTCATTTCGAGCAGAAGAGATGCCTACTCTACAAGAAGGGCATACTCTAATCCAACGCGCCCTTTAATACCTGCCTGGCAATATCAAACCCCCGCCGCAACCTTGCCCCATCCCGATGCAACTTCCCCATCAGCATCGCCCCC
>JBCCRZ010000622.1:0-4087 GCA_039200855.1 Cyanobacteria bacterium P01_D01_bin.44
GCAAGCGGTAGCAGCTAGCAAAGTAGGAATCATCAACACGCCGAACCAACCTACATAGAGGCGGTTGTCGGTGCTGGTGACCCACTGGCAGAACTGCTCCCACAGGTTAGCGCTTTGGCGCTGCTGTAGAGTAGTCGTCATAATGGATAATTCCGTTGTTAAGGTGCAATATGATGTATGAAACAAGCTTCGAGAAGAAGTGTTAATATTTCTCTCGCTGCTTGTTTACAAATGTAACAGATTTATCGGTTTATTTCAAGTCTCTTAACATTCTATTCAGGGTTGAGATGCCTGGAAAGCCCGGTTTCTGAGTGTGAAACGGCTGCGCAATGCTCAATTTGACGGTTTTTAACTCGGTCAATCGACTTTGCGGATGCCTCTCATAAAGCACCTTGATTTGGGAAGTTGCACAGGCCGTTACTGGCTAATGACTCCTGATCACTGCCGACTTAGCCAGACTGTTTCACCCTAAGCAGTTCCTTCTAGAAGGCATCCTAAAACTCAAAATATATGTAGGGCGCGGTTTCAGCTGGGGCCAGTAACCAGGCGATATATAAACTGACCGGGATTAACAGCAGCTTGACAGGCCAGCTGAGTTGGAGCTGGAGCCCGCGGCGAAAGGCATATAAAAGGCCCATGACGGCAGTGATTAAGCTAAGCAACAGGGCGATTTCTCCGCGGCCCAGGCCCAGGGATTCTACATATACCTTTTGGGCAAACTGCACATCGGCGCTGTGGCCAAAGAGATGGGAGATGACCCAGCTGGAGTCTTGTAGGTTTGGCAATCGAAAGAAAATCCAACTGCCGAACACCATGAACTGGGTCATCCCCCAAGCGAGTATCAAGCCGGGAAAGCTGGCCCAAAGCTGCTGTAAGGGTTGCCAGCGGGCGGCGAGACTGTGGTTTAGTCGATGGACCACCAGCGCCAGACCGTGCAGCCCTCCCCACATCACAAAGCCCCACTGGTCGCCGTGCCAAATACCCGCAATCAGCATGACAGTGAGTAAGTTTAGGCAGGTCCTCACCAGGCCTTGACGGGAGCCCCCCAGGGGGAAATAGAGGTAGTTGCGCAGCCAGTCGCCCAGGGTAATGTGCCAGCGCCGCCAAAAGTCTGCAATGCTGCGGGTAAAGTAAGGAAAATCAAAGTTTTGGGGTAAAACGATACCCAGCAACAGGGCGCTGCCTCGGGCGATATCGACATAGCCGCTGAAGTCTAAATAGAGCTGTAGACCGTAGGCAAAGGTCGCCAGCCAAAGATCGCCGCTGCCCGCCCGCTCCAGATTATCAAAACTGAGATTGACCAATAGCCCAATGTGGTCAGCTAAAATCAGTTTTTTGAAGGCCCCGGAGGCAATCAGCCAGCCCCCCTCGGTCAGCCGATCAATGGTCGGAAAAGTGGGCTGTTTGAGCTGGCTGATAAAGCTTTGAAAGCGGGTGATCGGGCCAGAAATCAGCTTTGGGAAAAACAGCTTGTAGGCGGCAAACTCTGCCAGGCTGCTGGTAGCTGGTGCGCCTCGATAGACATCCACCAGATAGGCAATTGCTTCAAAGCAAAAGAAGCTTAGGCCCAACGGCATCAATAGGTCAAACAAGGTTGGGTTGCCGTCTGCAGTGGTGGTAGCCCAACCCACTGACGCCAGCATCGCTGGGGCATATTTGAAGGCCAGCAACAAGATCACGTTGAGGGCAATGCCCGCCCACATTAGCCACCATCGGCGGCGGCCCCAGTCTTGCTGGGCAAAATGCCATTCTTCGTTAGAGATCCGCCAGTCTAGGGGCGCGCTAATGGCTCGGGCAATGAAAAAGTTACTGCCCACCAGCACCAGCATCAGCGGGATATATTGCAGCTGTAACGATCCATAGAACCCCAGACTGGCCGAGATCAGTAGCCACAGCTTGAACCTACGACTGGGGACTAGCCAGTAAAGTGCGAAGGTACAGAGTAGAAATATGCCGTAGAAAATAGTCGGTAAAAGCATAAAGCAAGGGAGCGCTCAATTAGTCTCAGGCCAGGGGATTAGAGGATCTTGGGCAAGTCGATGGGAGACTTGATAAGCCCCATAACGATTGAGGTGGCTCGGGTCAGAAAAATAGTCATAGCGTTCGGGCCAAAGCTGCCCAAAGTCGCGATAAAAGAAGCCGGGGCGAGCCGCCGCTAACTGCAGCATGTAACGCTGAAAAACCTGTTCGGCATCAAGGCGAGAGGTGTCTAAATATTCGTCAGTGAGGGGGGTGTTAATAAAAATCAGTGGGATTTGTTGGGACTGGGTGTATTCGATCAGATTGTTGAGGGCGGTGGCCTGCACCCCTTCAATTTTGAATGAATCGTAGTCACTATCGTAGGCCCCGGCAACCCGCGCATGGTCTTGGTAATAGGTGGCGGGGTTAAAGCGCACTGACAGCGATAAAAAGCCATCAAAATCAACCAGATCGGTTGGAGCTAAGACCGCTGTAGTCTCTTCATTTGGCTGGGTTGGTGAACTTAGATCCGGCAAGAGCACACTTAGGCCCTCTCTAAAGACGAGCTTGACGCGATCGCGATCGGCGAAACTGGCAGAGGCTTTGCCGACGGTGCGGCTGATGTAGCGATCGGCTTGACTAGAATAGCTGGTTACCTGCTCAGCCAAATTGTGCCACTGGGGTTGGCTTGCAGAGAGGTCGGTGCTGGCTGCCCCTGCGCTCAGCTCCTCTGGAAAGAGGGTACCGCCTATGAGCTGCTGATAGCCCTCTGACACTTTGATCGCATTGAATGTAATATCGACCCGGCCACTATTAAAGGCACGGGCACCGTCGGCCCATAGCACCAGCTTGGGGGAGGGATAGGGTTGGATTAGCTCACGCACGATTAGATCAGCCACCTGGGCAGTGGAGCCATTGACTCCAAAATTAAACACATCCATGTCTTCGTAGCCGAGGGTTGTCAAGGCCTGCCTGAGAGCCGCTGGATCGATGCCTCGCAGAGCCCGAGAGCTGCCGATCACCAAGACATCTGGGGGGCCAAATTCGCTAACTCGCTGATCGTAGAGAGCGAGTTTTTCATCGAGCTGACGGCTCTTAAACGTGGGATAGGGAGACGACGCGATTAGGGAGTTGGCGGAGACAAAAGATTGCTGTGGGCTGCCAATCAAATCGGTGTCGTTGATCGCCGAGGTGGAAAAATCATCATTAGAAAATTTGCTATCTGCATCCGGCTCCTCTTCCGTGCTGTCCTGGCTACCTTCCTTTTTGCCCCAGTTAAGCTCGGCCAGTTCTTCTTCAAAGGCCGACATGGCCGTGTCTGGGACTTTTGGTCGGGGGGGCTCAATCCGCACTGGGGGAGTGGCTGGCTGGGGGGGATTGGCGACCTGGCCCATAATCCAATCGGTTTGGAAGGCGAGAAGTAAGCCGACAAGCCCCCACACCAGGGCAACCTTGCGGTTAGACTGACGAACCCGAACCGAGGGGCGGGCGGGCTGATCCACGGGCAGCTCACTGACGGCTGCAAAGAGATGGCTCTGGATCAAGACCTGTCGGGTGATATCTGTAACCTGTGTGCCGGCTTCTTTGACTAACCCTTTCAAGTCGCTGGCCTGAAAAGGGGCCGTGACTTGGGTCAGAGGCTCGGGCTCGGCTGATTCGTCAGGGGTGATTAGATCGCTCAGGTAGCTATCGGAGGCCGCAAACTCAGGGGTGGCCTCTGGGACAAGGCGTTTGCGGGCGTTGAAGTCAAAGCCATGGGTCCAGTCGGGGCGCTTTTGCCCAGCCCGACGGCCATAGATGCGAATGCCGTCGATATTTTGGAGGCGGTGCTGCTGGAGAAACTGCAGCACAGAGGGCGCAACGGCCTGACGAGTCGGGCAGAGTGGCCCATCTACCATGACATGTAGGCGCTTATCTTTGGTCAACAGCTGTACGCGGACGCCCCCAGTGGCCAGCTGTTCGTCTAGGTCAGGGTTGAGGCGGCGGGTCAGGCAGTAGGCGATTGCAGGCAGGTCGCCCTGCTGAGCCAGGGTCTCGGTGGGCTCGGCTAACTCGTCACTGTCGGCGGCTGGCAGTTCTAGGCGCTCAAACCAGTCTGGGTTGACCCCGTCTGAGGAGGGGCCATAGA
>JBCCRZ010000623.1:0-4087 GCA_039200855.1 Cyanobacteria bacterium P01_D01_bin.44
CCCCCCACCCATTCAAGCAGTCGCTCATGTTCTGGATGCTCTGGGTCTTGAATCGCTTCGACAAATTCCTGATAACCCCAAGTTCCCCCACAGTCTTCAGGCGGACAGGCACGCTTAGCCTTAATACAGACGGGGTAGTCAATGCCAGCTTCAGGTTCAAGCACCTTCTCGACCAGGATTTCATGCTCCCAGGAATCCCCAAAGTCGTAGAGATAGGAGAACTTAAACTTTTCCCCTGGAATCACTTTGCTCAATTTGACCGGCTGCTCATCCCGCAACCCCATCTCATCGAAGCCTAACTCAGGCATCAGCATCCCGTAGTCCACCCCTTGAATCGAAAAAGAATGAAGGTGGGAATTTGTCCAGCCCATGGAAAACTGAATGACCCAGTGTAAATGCCCCAGCGTGACATCGCTAGGCACCTGCACTCGCCGCCAGATCGGTGGCCGAATGTCCTTCAGCGTGATTTTGAGTTGGTAGATAGACTGAGCCTTTCGAGGAGCCATCTTTAGTCAGTGTGCTTTGGTTGTATACAGAGTATACCGTGAGCTACACTGGCGTATATGACCAGGCTAAAGCGATGTCTCAAACCGAAGTTGTTACCGTCAGACTGACGCCAGAACTCAAAGCCAAACTAGAGGCTTTGGCCGAAAGTACACAGCGCAGTAAGTCCTGGCTGGCAGCTGAAGCGATCGCCCAGTATGTCGAGCAAGAGGCTTGGCAGATCCAGAGCATTGAGGAAGCGGTTGCCCTAGCCGATAGCCCAGAGGCGGAATGGGTTGATGGGGAAGCCGTCGAGGCCTGGCTAGACTCCTGGGGCACTGAAGACGAACAACCTGCCCCATGCGCATAGTCTTTCTATCGCTGGCGGTTAAAGACCTCGACAGCATTCGAGCTTATATTGCCCAAGACAACTCAGATGCGGCTCGCAGGGTGGCGACTCGGCTGAAGAAACTGATTCAAGGATTAGCAGTGATGCCAAACATAGGCAAAGCGGGCCGAGTGTTTGGAACCAGAGAACTGGTTACTCCAAAAATAGGCAAGACTTACTATGTTGTTGTCTATCGGGTCAGAGAGTCTCGGTTAGAAGTGTTACGGATCTTGCCAGGGATGCGAGATATTGATCGCATTTTGGAAGACACCTAATGTGAGTGAGCGATCAGTCCAGAGTTAGAGTCAGGTCGTTCTGTCAATCTATTTTTTCAAATTGGTAAATAGATTCACGCTTTTTAATCACTTGATTACTTTTCTTATCCTGTGAGGGTTTGAGATCGCGCTCCATAATTATTCAAGATAAAAAGACCTTATCATGTATAAAAATTGGAGTGGGGGTGGGGGTTACAATGTGTGTCGTTTGGTTGACATAAAGGGGGTGGAGGGTGTTAGAGAAGTGCGATCGCGGTGAAGGGGGTGGGCTTGCAAAATAACGCCCACTTCGGCAGGCCATGACCCTAAACTTCGGCAGCAAATCATCCCTAACTTCGGCAGGGTGATTTTCGGCAGGTATTTGAGTGTGATTATAAGCTGAAAAATGGGACATGCAATCGACTAGATCATGAGGTGTGGAAATTGAACAAAAAAAGAAGTTGAGATCGTCAATTGGCAACCTCCTTAACTGGATTGAGTTTGCTGGTGAGTTTGCGCATGGATTCGCCTCTGAGGGACAGGCGTAAAGAGTCATGGACAATACGGTCGAGGATGGCATCGGCGAGAGTGGGATCCTGAATTTGCTGATGCCATTGCTTGACCGGAAATTGAGTGGCAAAAAGACATGAGACCCGTCGATAGCGGTCATCGAGGAAATCGAGAATTTCTCTAGCATCAGGGGTGCTCAGGGGGTCTCTGAGCCATTCATCAAGAATGACTAAATCAAAGGCCCCCAGACGTTTACGTAATTTAGGGAAGGACCCATCAGCCTTGGCCAACTTCAACTCGCCAATCAGATCTGCGGTTTTGCAATAGCGAACGGTGTGCCCTTGCTTGCAGAGCTGGTCGGCCAAGACACAACTCAAGAACGTCTTGCCGGTGCCGGTCGGTCCCACCAAGATTAAATTGAGATGGTCAGCCAGCCATTGCCCCTGCGCCCATTCTAGAAACTGCGCTTTTTTCAAACCCCGAGGGACTTCAAAGTCAACCTCAGCGAGCGATGCGCCGACAAAGAGTTTGGCCTGCTTGAGGCGTCTGTGTAGGCGTTGATTGTGCCGTCGCAGATGTTCTCGCTCAACCAGCAGGGCCAGTCGTTCCTCAAAGGTGAGGTCCTGGTAGGTGGGTTGGGCCTGTTGCTCTTGCCAGGCTTCGAGAAAGCCATTGAGCTTGAGGTCTCTGAGTTGTTCGAGGGTTTGTTGCATGAGAGCAGCTCCGAATGATTGAGATTAGCTGTAGTAGGTTTGACCACGCAGGTTGTCGTGGTCGATGGCTGGGGAATCAGGCGGTTCAACCGGAATGGGCACCTCATCGAAATGGGATTTGAGAATCGCTTTGAGTCGTCTGAGCCCAACCATATTGAAGCTATTGGCCCGTTTACAGCTGGCCTCTAAGCGTTGTGGGCCATATTGGGTGGCCAGACGTTGCATCCCTTTGATAGTGCGAAAGGCCTGTTCTTCATGAGCTTTATGGTCGAAGATGGCCTCGACCTGAGCGTGAGTCTGGGGGCCCATCTGCTGTGCCCAGGCAAGAAATCGGTCTTTGGATTGATGCTTATAAGCCCAGTGTTCGGGGGGCATGTGTTCAGGCAGGGTAGTATGCCGATAGGGCGCTTGAGAGCGGGGATGGGCCGCAATCCGTTGATGGTCATAGAAGACTTCGATAAACTGCTCGCTGATTTTGACATTCACCCGATGGCGAGCATACCAATAGGGCACAGAATAATAATGCTTCTCGACCTCGATATGGTAGTCCACATTCACCTTTGCTGTTTTCCAAGTGGCTAACACGAAAGGGTAGGCAGGCAAGGGCTTGAGCGCGGGCTGGTCTGTGCGCTCAAAGAGGGTTCTGCGTGACAACCCATACCCTGACATGATGCGGTCATTCAGCTGGCTCAGACGACTGCGAATGGCTTCATTCAGCTCAGTAAAACTGGTAAATTGCTGATGGCGTAGCGGAGCCAGGATTTGTCGTTCCACTTCCTGCACAGCTTTTTCCACTTTGGATTTATCTCTGGGCTTTTTGGGCCGGGCCGGGATGATGGCCACCCCATAGTGTTCCGCAAATTCTTGATAGGTGCGATTGACACCGGGTTCATAGTGACAAGGCTCGGTCACACCTGATTTCAAGTTATCGGGTACGACAGCCTTACTCACCCCACCAAAGAAGATAAAGGCGCGCTGATGAGACCCGATCCAGTGGGGTAACGCCTGGCTGGGGGTGGCTTCTGCAAAGGTATAGTTACTCGCTCCGAAACAGCCCACAAAGATTTGCGCATCTGTCACTTCCCCGGACGCAAGCTCGACCACCGGCAGGGTTAACCCACAGTAATCAACAAATAGCTTATCCCCAGCTTTGTAAGTCTGACGCATGGTCAGCTGCTGACGCCCTTTCCATTTGTTGTAGCGACGGCAGAACCCACCATAGCTACAACTCCACTCCCCCCGCTCCAGTCCTTCTTGCCACAGCAAGGACAGCGTCACGCCTTTGAGTTTTAATTCACCATGGACGACGGCAAAATCGATCGTTTCTCGAGTTGGAGTAGGCTTACGTTTTCCTTTTCCCAGAATCGTTTGGGCCTCGCTATCACTCAACGGTTTCAACTGCTCATAGCTCAGCCCTTTGGCCGCTGCCCGTCTCAGGTAATCTTGCACAGTTGAGCGCGCAATCCCGCAGCTGCGAGCGATTTCAGTCTGGTTTCGTCCAAGTTCATGGAGACGAATGATTTCTCGGAATTTGTCCATCGGCAATTGGGCTCCTTGTGACTGGCTTCCCATGGCTTCATTTGCACCTCTACATTCATTTCAGAACGAAGTGTAAGGGGCTGCCGAAGTTGGGTGTGAATCACCCGCCGAAGCAGGATGTGAATCACCCGCCGAAGTGAATGTGAATCAGGTGCCGAAGCTCCGTGTGAATCGGGTGCCGAGGTTGGTGTGATTTTGCA
>JBCCRZ010000624.1:0-4074 GCA_039200855.1 Cyanobacteria bacterium P01_D01_bin.44
CCCAACCCAATCAACCAGAGCAATCCTTTAGATACACCAGGTTCTGAAACTTGAGCCGGGGCTGGAGGATCAGGTTGGGCATCCGGGCTTGGGACAGGTGGGTTGAGGACGGACGGTGGCGCTGGCAGCGGGGTTGGTACTGGCCCTGTTGATGGCGGGGGCACTGAAGGAGCAGGGGCTGCCACAGGCAGTGGGGCAACCACACCAACGCCGCCCGGCGCAAAATTAGGCCGTTGCCTCAAATAGAACAAATCATTTGGATTGTTATCGAGGATGGCATAGCGGAATGTCACCGTTTGCCCTGGATTAACCACACCCCCCGAAAAGTTTACAAAGTCTCGAACATCCGTGACTTCATCAACAACAGAGTATGCATTTGATGTAAAAGGTCTCAGACTAGAAAACTGTTGTGCAAACGATAGACCATCTTCCTCAGGGCTGGGAACCCTGAATTCTTCCTGCAGCTCGTGGTCAAAGAAAATCCAGGGAGTATCGGTGCGATTAGTCAAAATAGATTCAAACCGAAAGCCAATAAATCGAGTGCTGGACAGGCCCTCAACAGCGGTGAACAGGTCTACGTTTGGCCCGGTTACATCCTGGAAGAGTCTCAAAGCGTTCGGAGTCGTTTCACCGCGTGTAATGGTAAAGTCACCGGCCACTTCACTAAATCTTAACCCTTCTAAAGAAATGCTGGCCGCTGTCACTGGGGCTGGCCAGAGCATCAATAGTATCCATGAAACCACCGGCAGTTCTCTGGTACGTCGAGAACGCTGACAAAAGAAGCTGAGAAACATAGAGGATAGATTCGTACTTTGCTTAACACTAACTAACTTTTATTGGAATAGGTACAATTTTTCTAAAGTTGGAAAAGGGCACTTGATCCGACACGGTAACAATTGGTTAACTGGATGGTGGAGACTGATTTCAAGAACTCAATGCGAGTATCGCGATGTTCTCATTGGCTGCGTTAATGGGTTTGGCGTTCCTGTTCTGCAATTCGCTGCTTTACCTGAACCACACTGTCAGGATTTAACGAGATCGAGTCAATGCCCGCTTCGACCAGAAAAGCTGCAAATTCGGGATGGTCGCTAGGGGCTTGGCCACAGATTCCAACTTTACGACCAGCCTCATGGGCCGTTTTGATGACATGCTGAATAGCGAGTTTTACGGCTTCGTCCTGCTCGTCAAACAGTTCGGCGAGTTCACCGGCATCGCGATCAACCCCCAGGACTAATTGAGTTAAGTCGTTGCTGCCTATAGAGAATCCATCAAAGCGCTCGGCAAACTTATGGGCTAGCAATACATTTGACGGAATTTCACACATAACGTAGATTTGCAAACCATTGTCGCCCCGCTTCAGACCATGGCTGGCAAGAACTTTCAGCACTTTGTCGGCTTCGTCTACCTTGCGACAAAAAGGGATCATAATGACGATGTTGGTAAAGCCTAACTCTTCTCGCACCCGCTTGATGGCCTGACATTCTAGGGCAAAGCCGTCGCGGTAGCGGTTGCTGTAATACCGCGCCGCGCCGCGAAAGCCCAGCATGGGGTTTGACTCTGGTTTTTCAAACTCGCGCCCGCCAATCAGATCGGCATACTCGTTAGTCTTAAAGTCACTCATTCGCACGATGACCGGATGGGGATATTGGGAAGCTGCTATTTTGCCGATGCCCCATGTCAGGTTGTCCACAAAGTATTCGCGCTTGTCTTTATAGCCTCGGGTCATGTCACGGATGGTTTTCCAGGCATTGCGATCACTTAAATTGTCGTAATTTACCAGCGCCATCGGATGAATCTTGATCAAATTATTAATGATGAATTCCATGCGGGCTAGACCGATGCCCTCTGCGGGTAGCTGCCACCAGCTAAAGGCTGCTGAAGGACTTGCGATGTTCATCATGATGCGGGTTTTCGTGGGGGGAACAGCATTCACATCTACATCAGCGGTTTCATAGGGGAGCTGCCCAGGATAGATAAAGCCGGTATCTCCCTGTGCACAGGAAATGGTCACCGCCTGATCGTTACTGAGGATATGCGTCGCGTCCCCAACGCCCACAATCGCCGGAATCCCTAACTCACGGCTGACAATCGCCGCATGGCACGTGCGTCCGCCATAGTCTGTCACGATGCCTGCAACCCGCTTCATCACAGGCACCCAATCAGGGTCAGTCATTTCTGTGACGAGGATGCTGTCGTCTTGCACATCATCGATATCTTTTGGGTCGAGGACGCGACAAACCTTCCCGCTTGCGATCGCATTGCCAATGCTCAATCCGGTCAGCAGAGGCTCGGCAGTAGATTTTAACTTATAGGTTTTGAGATGGCTCTGCGTCATTTGTGACTGCACTGTTTCGGGTCGCGCCTGCACGATAAACAGCTCGCCTGTGTCGCCATCCTTAGCCCACTCCATATCCATTGGACAGCCGTAGTGATCCTCAATGGTGATGGCCCAATGTGCCAATTGCAAAATTTCATCCTCATTGAGGACGAAAGCATTTCGCTCTTTGCCTGTCGTATCGATATTTTTGACGGGTGAACGGCTGCCCTCGCGGCTATAGACCATTTTTTTGGTTTTGCTGCCCTTCATCTTTTCAATGATGGGGCGAAAACCTTTCTTTAGTAGCGGTTTAAAGACCGTGAACTGGTCGGGGGTAACGGTGCCCTGCACCACGTTTTCACCCAACCCCCAAGAGCCCGTAATGATGGCCGCATCGGGAAAGCCTGATTCTGTATCAATGGAGAAGGTGACGCCTGCACAAGCTTTGTCTGAGCGCACCATCTTTTGCACGCCGATGGAGAGCGCAACGATCCGATGTTCAAAGCCTTTCTCTTCGCGATAGCTAATGGCGCGATCAGTAAATAGGGAGGCGTAGCACTTACGGCAGGCATTCAGCAGTTCCTGCTCACCGCTGATATTAAGGAAGGTTTCTTGCTGTCCGGCAAAGCTGGCGTCGGGTAAGTCTTCTGCCGTGGCGCTACTGCGAACGGCGACGTCTACTTCATAAACCTGATACTGCTGGCTGAGCAATCGATATGCCTTACGGATAGTGTTCTCTAACTCATCGGGAAACGGCACTTCTAGAAAGAGGTTGCGAATCGCTTTTCCTGTTTGAGCAAGGGATTGTTCTTGAGCAGCAAAGGCTTGAAGCTGAGCATGAATGCTGTCTTCTAAATGATTTTGTTTGACAAAAGTGCGGTAAGCCGTCGAGGTGATCGCAAATCCGTCCGGCACCCGAATTCCTTGGGAACTCAGGGTGCTAAGCAGTTCCCCCAAGGAGGCATTTTTACCGCCGACGATTTCGACATCAGTGTTTTTAAGGGTGCTAAATCGACGAATGTAGGGTGTGGTGCTTTCCATAATAAACAAGGCGACAGCTAGACAGAAGCGCGATGAGATTTTTTAGCAAGATCTTAAAAATGCCCTGCGGTTTGGCGTTGAAATATCCTCTCCAAAAACAAGACTTTGAAGCCGACTCCTATATTCTAAAGCGGTCAACCCGTCGTGCCGAATGAGTGATGAGCTATCAACAAATACGGACTAATGAGTATCCACCTGGCTGCTATTTGTTTTCAACCGCTTAAACCTGACTTCACAGCACAAAAACTAAACCTTAAAAAGGTCTTAAGATTTTGGGTGTATTAAATGTAGTCCACCCGTTATGCCAAGCTCAAATCATGAACTTTTATAAAAAAATCAAGCGGCTTGCAGAATTTTGTCTCTCGCTTGTTGAGATACTCTTAGCACATTCTCTTAGTACCTATCAAAATCATAGATATTCAAAAGATATTCAAAATCATAAATATGGCCATATTATGGAAAAAAGTGATTGCGATAGAACTCCTGCTGCTGGCGATAGGTACGGGTTGCCGAAACGCGACCGCTCATAGCAGGAACTCTCCAGAAACGTTTGAAACATTTGCCGATGGGTGCAAACACAGAGCGCAGCTGCCTACAGAGAATGAAGTCTCTATACGACGTGACTGTGAACATCCCTCAAATAGAGTTATCTCTATTTTCGTATATCCTTTTGCTGTCTTGAGCTTTGGCTGTTTTTTAGCGATCTCCCACATGAC
>JBCCRZ010000625.1:0-4074 GCA_039200855.1 Cyanobacteria bacterium P01_D01_bin.44
TCCATGAAGACCCATGCCTATCTATATGACGTCGGTGTCGCCGAAGGAGACAACGACCACGACGCCGCTGAACATCAACATAAGCCTAACCTGATACTCTGGACGGTAATATTGTTGGGAGCTACCCTAATTGTTGCCGTCGAATCTGAGTTTTTAGTTGGCTCCCTTGAGGTTGCCACCCAACAATTAGGGCTATCAGAACTGTTCACCGGGGTGATTTTGTTACCGATCATCGGCAACGCTGCTGAGCACGCCACCGCAGTCACGGTTGCCATGAAAAATAAAATGGACTTATCGCTATCCGTTGCCGTGGGTTCCAGTCTACAAATCGCCCTGTTTGTCGCCCCTATCCTCGTCTTAGCCGGCTGGGTGATGGGCCAACCCATGGATCTCGACTTCAACAACTTTCAACTGATTGCAGTCGTGGTAGCCATCTTAATTGCCAACTCCATCAGCAGCGATGGCAAATCAAACTGGTTAGAAGGCACACTCTTACTGGCCACTTACACCATTATCGGCCTGGCGTTTTACTTTCACCCCATGATTGATGGCATTGGCTAACGGCTCTCTGGAAATCGACACCTCTGGACTGAAGTTAGAAGCAGTATGCTGACTAGGGCTCGCCTTCTCCTATGAACACGCCACCTGAGATCAATCGAGATAAAGAACAGCTCAAACTGCTGTCAATCTTTCACTACGTGGTAGCCGGGATCACCGCCCTCTTCTCCTTGATCACGGTACCCCACATGATGATTGGCCTCACCGCCCTTAATAATCCTGAATTTTTTGAAGAACCTGGTTCAGAGTTTGCAGGAGAATCTTTTGGTTGGCTGTTTTTCGGCATAGGCGGCACGATGTTTTTGACCATGCTGCTACTGTCGATTAGCCTGATGGTCTCAGCTGGATCGCTGCGAAAGCGCAAAAACTACTGGCTCAGCTTTGTGATCGCCTGTGTGGCTTGTTTATTTACCCCCTTCGGCACCGTGCTGGGGGTTTTCACCCTAATTGTGCTCTCTCGTCAGTCCGTGAAACAGCTTTATGGCATCATAAGCTCTACTTAAACTCAAGCCCTTGTCCCTAGACTAGGCTTCCTCACAGGCCCCGATACTCACCCAACTCGTCGAACCATCCGCCCAAATTTCTTTTTTCCAGATCGGGGCATTGTGCTTAAGCGTGTCGATGGCATATTGGCACGCGGCAAACGCCTCTGACCGATGGGGGCACCCCACCGCTACCAGCACACTGATTTCACCGACAGTCAGCTTCCCCGTGCGATGGTAAATCACCACGCGGGTGGCGTCGGGCCACTGCTCACGAATCTGGGCAGCGATCTGCTTGAAGACAGCGATCGCCATGGGCTCATAGGCTTGGTACTCTAGCGCCACCACCGCCTTGCCCTCGGTGTTGTTGCGCACCATGCCGCTCATCACCACCACCGCCCCATTGGCGGCATCATCGGCCAGTCGATAGACCTCCTCTAGGGCAAGAGGGGCAAACGTAATCGCAAAGTGGTCGGCGGGATTGTCACTGGTTTGAGTTTCAATATCAAAGGGGAGGCCAACGGTCATAGTGAATTGCAAGTGAGCATCTAGCTATCTGTAAGTGAGTCTAATATCCAAAATCCTACCGCAGTTGATTTAGCCGATGATAGAAATCTGTAGGGAGGTGCTACTTCACTTGTCCCATCAGATAGAGCAAGGCCATCCGCGTTGCCACCCCGTTGGTTACCTGATTAGGCACCAAACTCAGCGTCGGGTCATCCATCAGGTCTGAGGTAATCTCAACGCCGCGATTGGTGGGGCCAGGGTGCAAAACTTTGACCGTCGGCTTGCACAGGGCCAGGCGCTTGCGGGTAATGCCGTAGCGTTGGTGATATTCCCGCAGGCTGGGCAGCAAATGCTCGGTCATGCGCTCTTTTTGCAGCCGGAGTGCCATCACAAAATCGGCATTCCGCAGGGCAGGCTCCAGCTGCCAATGCACATACACTTGCCGCTTGATCGTGCTGGTTGGAGTCACTAGAGATGTTTGAAACGCCTCTTCAAAAATTTTGGGCAACAAGGTTGGCGGGGCCACCAGATGCACCTCAGCACCGCAGGCGCTCAGGCTCCATAGGTTGGACCGAGCGACCCGTGAGTGGAGAATGTCGCCTGCGATCGCAACTTTCTTCCCTGCTAGCAGCTCAACGCTGGGGGACTCATTATCTAAGCTGGTGCAAATCGTAAACAGATCGAGCAGCGCCTGGGACGGATGTTCGTGCTGACCATCCCCCGCATTGAGCACCCCTACCCCCGCCCCCAAGCGATCCATCTCTTGGGCAATGGTGGCCGGCACCCCCGCCTGGGCATGGCGGATCACCATCAAGTCAGTGCCCATCGCCAGGTAGGTTTTAGCCGTATCCAGAATCGTTTCACCTTTAGTCAAAGAAGACGTGCTGGGCGAAAAATTGAGCGTGTCTGCGGAGAGGCGTTTGGCCGCCAGCTCAAAGCTGCTCCGGGTGCGGGTAGACGGTTCAAAAAACAAATTGGTCACGACTCGCCCCTGCAGCGTCGGGACTTTTTTAGTTTTACGAGAGAGCACTTCTCGAAAGCTCAGGGCCGTTTTAAGAAACGTTTCGTAGTCACCTGGGCTAAAATCTTCTAGCGAGATGATATGGTGACGATTCCAACTAGCTTCGGTCATCTCTGTGCCCGTCCTTTACTAGGTAACCTTTAATGAGTAACCTTCACTAGGTAAACTGTCACATTTATCGTGAAGAATAAATCTCTTTTTTATAGGATCTAAATATAGGTAAGGTCTAAACGGCACACCGTTAGTTGAGCGTTTACCTTAGCTCAAACTATGGATTCTGATATCGCCAAGATACCCTTGGCTAATATAATTTAGTGCCTACTATTTACCTCAGTGTTCTGTAAGTTTTCTGGACTAGTATTTCATCCCATGGCTCGGTTTTCCAAATCATTCCTTGGCCTGGTAGTGGCCCTCAGTTTTGTAACGGTCGCCTGTAATCCGTCTGGCGACATCGCTGCACCTGACACGGCAGCAACCCCGACTGAGGCAGAGCCGCCAGTCGGCAGTACCCCTACAACTGATGTTGACGAAGACGCTGACAAAGAAAGTACCGACCCCAAAGACCCGGCCACGTCTCAAACGCCTGATAGCGAGGAGACGGCAGCAGATCTGATAGAGATCCCTATCTACGTCATGGATGACCAGTGCAATGATTTTGTCAAAAAAACGGTGCAGGTCCATGAAGATAAGGCTATGGATGAAGCCATCGGTCAGGTCATTGCGACCGCCAGTGACTTTAATGCCTTTGACATGACCGGCTATCGCGTCAAGTTTGACGAATCAACTGGCATGGCCGTCGTCGATTTGCGCCTCGCCCCCGACTCCCAAAGGCAGTTTGTCTCCCTCTCTAGCTGCGAACAGCGGACCTTATTTGGCAGCGTCGAAGAAACCCTAATGGAAAACAGCGACTGGGATGTTAAAGCGGTGGAGTTTACCGACAGTGGCGAAGAGTTGGTGCTTTAGTTGGGGCTCAAGTTGGGGCTCACCTTTTTGAAACCGCAGGATGCCCGTCTAAATACCATCGCCAGGGCTTGTCTACCGCTTTAGAGAGGCCGATGCGGGTGGTTTGGACTAACTGCTGAGTGCCTGTTTGTAGGGCTGTGTCAAATTCAGGAGAGCGATGCTCTAACCAGAGCCCTCGAGGCTGTGAAAACGGCTGATTGTCAAAATGACGGTTGATATCAAGGGTGCGACAGAGTTTGCCAGGGCCAGCGGCTACTCGATGGGGATGACGGGCGTGCTTGGCCTCAAGGTTAGACGGCAGCACATCAAGGCTCAGGGCCCGTAGAAGAACCGCACTGCCCGTGCCAGCCGCTTCGGTCACCACGTTGAGGCAGTGATACATCCCGTAGATAAGGTAAACGTAGCTATGCCCTGGTGGGCCAAACATGGCGGCATTACTGGCCGTCTGGCCGCGATAGGCATGGCAGGCTGGGTCATCGGGCAGATAGGCTTCGGTTTCGACGATCAGGCCACGGATGGTTTCACCGCTGGGTAACTGGCGGA
>JBCCRZ010000626.1:0-4025 GCA_039200855.1 Cyanobacteria bacterium P01_D01_bin.44
AGACTCAAACTCAACGGCAATCAGACGAGTTAGTAGATTCTCATCTTGGTTGCGGATCAGGTTACGACCCTGCACGACATCGTAGCCATTGGCAATCCATCGTCCCGCCCGCTCAAAACAATCTGGAGCCGGATGGTGATCAGCGTCCAGGATGCAAGTCAGATCGCCTGTGACAATATTTAAGGCCGCGTTGATATTCTCGGCTTTAGAATGGCTGCCCTCAACTCGGCAGGGTCGAAAATTAGGATACTTTCTGGCTAGTCTTGCCAAGGTTTGCTCAATCGGTAGCGTCACAGGGGTGTTGTAAGCCAGGATGACCTCCAGGCCAGCCTCAGGCTGATGGACCCGGTTGAGCAAATGGTCGAGGGTTTCTAAAATGATGGGCTGCTCATTGGGCAAGTAGGCCGCTACGATAAATGAGCAGCGGGGTAGCGGTGGCTGATCAAACGGCAAATCTGCCCCTCGAATACCCAACCCCTGTTTGAGGCGACGTTTCAGACTGTTGGGGCGGGCCAATGGCAAACGAGCCTGCCCCGCAAAGCGACGCCAAACGGCTGCACTGGACTCTGCGATCAGCATCGCAGCACTAAGCAAATAAAGCATGACCACCAATAAATGCAGCCATCTTAAGGAAATACCCCCTAGCTCCAGGCTGTAGCAAACAATGGTCGGCAGCCCGATTAAGAGCACATTGACGAAAATAAGCTTGCTGGCGATCTGCCAGCGGACATCTCGAGACCGCAAATACTTGCGATCGCGTCTATTATTTCCTTGCATATAGCACCCCTCTGCAGGCGTCTGATCAAACTGTGAAGCACAAACACGCTGCCCAATCACGCCGTTACACAAAAGGCATGATCTTTGATTTTTCTAAGCCGTTTAACTGACAAGTTAAGAAACCGTCACATCGCCGATATCTCATCGAATCAACATTGTGTGTAAAGTTCCGTAACTTGACAGACAATTTTAACCCAATGTTAAGCGTGTGTTAAATTTTGCGTGTACGTAGATTAAAACATCCGTAGATTAAAGCGCCACCCGCCTGACTCGTTGATCAATGGCCCTGACCGCTGGGATTTATACACCTGCTGGGACAATTAAGTGCAAAAGGGTATCAATCATGCGATCAGAGGAAATTGGCAAAACTGTTTTGGCGTTTAAGACCTCTTGCAGCATGACGAAGTAAATAATCGTGCCAATAAATGTACGGGCGGTGGCTTCGGGATCTTGAAGCTGTAAACCATGACAACTGGCCAAATAGGTGGACAACGCCTGAATAATTGGCTTAGCAATATTTTCGACATAGGGTTGAGCCAGCTCAGGAAATCGGCCTGACTCTCCTACAATCAGGCGCATAAATTCGCAAAACTGATTTTCTTCTTGGGCTTGGCTAATCATTTTTTCGGCTAATTCGCGTAGCACAGTGCGAGGATCCCCTTGCAAGGCGTTGGCGTCGTGGGGGTCGAAGAGGGTATTAAATTTGTGCTCGGCCAGCCGTTGAATAATCGCGGCAAATAAATCAGCCTTATCGCGAAAATGACTATAGATAGTGGCTTTGGAAACACCGGCTGCGATCGCAATCCGATCCATGCTAGTGGCGGTATAACCGTGCGCTAAAAACTCCTGCATGGCCCCGTCCAGGATGGCCTCGGTCTTAGCACTCAGCTTTTTACGGTCGGCTCGCTTCGCCAATGGCTTGTCTGCTTGCTTTACGGGCGGAGTTGACACAATATTCCAACAGCTTATCTATAAAAAGTATTCTTACTTAATTTACCTTAACGGCCATCACTGGCCTGCCTCCGGGACAAGTCAGCATTTGCAGACCCAAAGCTCAGCTCAGATAGAACCCTGGTTATGAATAAGTCACGGGATTCAAGCCTGGTATGATTTGGGCGTAAACATTTATCCTGAAGCTGACCCTCAACAGCACCCCTATGACAATTCAAGTGTATGGCATTCCCAACTGTGGCACGTGCAAAAAAGCATTTCAATGGCTCGATAAAGAGGGGATTGAGTACGAATTTATCAACACCAAAGAGCATCCCCCCAGCCAAGAAATAATTGCCGACTGGGTCAAGGCACTCACCGCTAAACCCATGCGCAATACCTCAGGTCAGTCTTACCGAGCCCTGGGAGATGACAAAAAAGAATGGAGTGACGACCAGTGGGTTAAGGCCTTTAGCAAAGATGTCATGCTGTTAAAACGCCCCTTGTTCGTCAAAGACGGACAAGCTGTTTTGGTGGGTTTTCGAGCAAAACCTGACGAAATCCGAGAGCGGTTGGGGGCTGGCTGATTAAGTTTTGGTAATGGGAGATGGGGAGCAGAGGGGGGTAGTGAGTAGTGGGTAGAGGGTGGGGGAGTGGTGCCAGCGCCGCGAACTCACCTAGCGCCGCGAACTCACCAGCGCAGCGCCAGTTCACCAAATGAGGGACCCCTTATGGGAGAAGCAAAACGTCGACAAGAACACGATCCGAACTATGGCAAGGTCAAGCAGAAGTTACCGGCTAAGAACAAACTCAAGAAAAACATCTTTGATATTTCCAAACTCTCTAAAACTGAGTTGATTATTTGGGCAGTCTTGCTGGGCGCTGCCTTGGCCACCTTCTTGTTGAGTTTCCAGGGGCAATCAACCGGGGGCCAAGTCTAAAACATTTATGCCTGCGTCAAGTTTCAAATTTTGGTTAGAAAAGACGCGGAGAGGGGAGGACGCGGAGAGGGGGAGACTGCTCATTGATGAATCGCTTCGTGTCTCTCTATCCCCGCGTCCCCGCGTCAGGCTTACCTTTAGATTGAAGGCTGAGGTCAGCAGATATGGATGCGAAAACACAAGTCATTGTGATTGGCAGCGGCATCGGAGGTCTCTGCTGCGCAGCGATGCTCGCCCGCTATGGCTATGAAGTACTCGTCTGCGAAAGCCATTCTATTCCAGGGGGTGCAGCCCACGGCTTTGAGCGAGACGGATTCCGCTTTGACTCGGGGCCATCGCTTTACTCGGGGCTGTCTTACAGTCCATCGCCCAATCCGCTACGGCAGGTGCTAGACGCCCTGGGTGAAGATGCCGAATGGCTGACCTATGATACCTGGGGCTGCCGGCTTCCAGAAGGCGACTTTGATACCTCCGTGGGCTCCGATCAGTTTTGTGGCGTCCTCAAAGATTTGCGGGGACAGCAGGCCGTCACTGAGTGGCAAGCACTGCAGCGGATTATGAAACCCCTGGGAGAAGCCGCCGTGGCCCTGCCCCCGGCGGCCATGCGGTTTGACTGGAGCGCGGTACAAACCCTGGGGCGATTTGCACCGACCTTGCTCAAGCACGCGCCCAGCGTGGCTAAACTGGCTGGCCCCTTTAGCCGCATCATGGACAGTGTGGTCAAGGATGCGTTTGCCCGCAACTGGCTGGATATGCTCTGCTTTTTGCTCTCAGGATTGCCCGCCGACGGCACCATCACCGCCGAAGTGGCGTTTATGTTTGCCGACTGGTACCGACCCGGCGTGCAGCTCGACTACCCCAAGGGTGGCAGCGCTGCCCTGGTATCGGCCTTAGTCCGAGGGCTCAAAAAGCAGGGCGGTGAGCTGCGACTGAGTGCCCATGTAGAGGAGATTCTCATAGAAAACGGACGCGCCACAGGCGTCAGACTCCGCAGCGGTGAGCAAATTCGGGCAAAGGACGCCGTGATTTGTAATACCTCAGCCTGGGATACGGTCAAACTCCTACCCCAAGCACCGGCCAAATTTTTAACCAAACGGGCATCCATCCCTGAGTGTGAGAGCTTTATGCATCTGCATCTGGGCATTGATGGCTCGGGGCTCCCGGCAGATTTAGCCTGTCACTATATTGTGGTTAACGACTGGGCCAAGGGCATCACCGCCCCCCAAAACCTGGTCCTGATTTCGATCCCGTCGGTACTTGATCCGACCCTGGCCCCACCCGGTAAACACGCTGTCCATGTCTACACACCGGGCAACGAACCCTATGGCATTTGGCCAACCGACCGCCAAAGTGAAGCCTATACCCAGCTCAAACAGC
>JBCCRZ010000627.1:0-4014 GCA_039200855.1 Cyanobacteria bacterium P01_D01_bin.44
TATAGAATCTATTTATAAAAGGTAAATCCTTGGACTCAAAGTCCTTCTCCCAAAATTGGGAGAAGGATTTAGGATGAGGGCAGATCCGATGCATAGAGCTACTTTCCAGCATTATCTTCTAGATGTGTGTACACCGTAGCCCAGTTGTGGGAGAAGGGGAGAAAAACCTTGATTTGCAAAGGCTTCAAGCATTGGGTGAGTTTTCTGCTACGGGAATATTTGCTCTACTCAAAGTCCCTCTCTCGAAACTGGGAGAGGGATTTAGGGTGAGGGCTGTCGGGATGCTATTTTCTTGCGGTCCCCTTAGGGGCGTGATAGTGAATATCTTGTCGCTCTGGGGGGATGCCTAGTCATCCACGTAAGGCAGGCCATCATTTTCCCAAAAGCTGGGCAGCGGACCTGCGCCAGTATTTGGGCGACTTTGGTTCGATGCATTCGGGCGAGATTGATTCGGCACAGTCTGACGCTGTTGCTGATTTGGCCCGCGGGCTGATGGCCGCCGCCGTCGAGCAGCGACGCCTGGGCGAGTCGGACTCGGTGCGCTGGCGATCTGCGTTTCACTTTCAAAGTTAAGTAACCCCCTCGCCACCCTAGAATACCCCGCATGGGCGAACAGCGTGTCATTCTGCCATTCTTCTCGAGATACCTGCATAGACATCAGCGGTAGGACACTGCCGTTGCGCTCAACGGTGGCTACGACATAGACTTCATTGAGGGTCGGGTCTGCATTAAAGGCCTCACTGACGAGCCGACGGACCCTTTGCTCAGTCTGCTCCACCACAGTTTCGTAACTGCTGATGCTATCTGCCTGAACGGTTAAGGTCAGGCTCTCACTCTGGGCCCGAGTCGGCATTGGCAACAGGCCTAGCCCCAGCAGGGCAACCAGGCTCAGGCTCAGCATTTTTGTTGTGATGTTTGATGGGGTAATGTTTGATGGGGCAATGTTTGATGGGGCAATGTTTGAAAAAAGTGAAACTCGCATTTAGACGTATGCTCAGTAGTCGACTATTGGGCAAGCATTGGGCCTTTAAAGCTTACTAGCCCCAGACAACAATACTGAGCAGCGATTAAGCGAGTCATAACAGACTATTAACGCGGGGTAAACGAGTGACCCATCACCACTCCCAGTCTCGTTTTTCTTTGTCTCGTCTTTCTTTTATAGGGGGTTGGATTATACCTGAGTCATCCTGGGCCAGGTAGGTCCAATGGTCGCACAGTTCCCCCTCAAAAAAGGCTTGACCGTTTTTGCCTTTATAGAAATATCCAATGGGGTCATCGCAGATGTTGGCATAATGGTCGCCAATGCCATCACCGCCCATGGGGTCAAAAACGTTGATGCCTGCCTCTGGGACAAACTTGGTCATCATTCTGAGGACTTCTCCGCCTTCCTGGCGTTTGGAGTGGAAGGTGAACCGGGTGGTCACAAATAGCAGGTCAGCTTTTAAGGGGTAGTTGCGATCGCACAGCAGCAGCCCCAGCACCGAATAATAGGTATCAATGTCGGCGTATTCAACGGGCACCAGCCGCAGGAACGCATCCACCTCCTTAGCTTTGAAGGATTTTCGCAACCAAGCATCGTCATCATTTCCGGGGGAGGGGCTGGGGATGACCGTCAAAGACACCACATTTTGAGGGTTAATGGCAATCAACGAAGCCAAGTGTTTGAAATTATCCTGGTTACCCTCCGGTAAAACATAGGGGGTAATCATTGATGGATTGTGGACCATAATAAGGTTCACCCAGATAGCAACTGACTCAGGGACGATGTCAGGACGATTTTAAAAGGATTTTCCTACACCATAACCTTTTCTAAATCTTAGCCAGCTAGACGAAAAAGGCTATTTTGCTTGGACACTTTGATGACTGCCCTCATGTGAGCGCAGCCGCCCCCAGGGCCTATACCCCAACCCCCTCTAGATCCTGATCGGCCAAGTCATATAGCGCTTGCAATTTTTCGATGATTTCCCCATCCGCATTCCAGAGACCGCGACCGCTCGCTTCAATCATCCGCCCAACGATGTTGCGAAACGCTTCTGGGTTAGCCGCTCGCAGTTTCTGAGTCATCTCAGCATCCAAAGCGTAGGTCTGGGCAGCCTGATCATAGACCCAGTCATCCTTGAAATGGGTAGTGCCCCCCCAGCCGATCAGCGCCGTCATCCGCTGGGAGATTTCGTAGGCTCCGCCAGAGCCCTGGTCGGCCATGGCCTCGGCCCATTTGGGGTTGAGCAGCTTGGTGCGATATTCCATCCGCAGCAGATCTTCGAGCTTGCGTGGGGTCGTGTCCTTTGAGAAACTTTCGACAAAGCTGGCGGTGACCCGCTGGCCCTGGCGTTTTTCTGCCGCCTGCTTGAGGGCTCCGGTATTGGCGTAGTATTCCTGGATATCGGTGAGTCCATACTCCACCGAGTCGATCTGCTGGACGATGCGGCCCGTGCTTTTAAGCAGCGTATCGAGGATCTCGGGGCGGGCCTGGCCTTTGTCCTGACGACCGTAGCTGTAGGCATTGCGATCGCACCAGGTTTTCCCCAGCTCATCCCCCGACTCCCAGTTAGAGTCCACCACCCGGTCATTGACCAGCGAGCCATAGTCCCCTGCGGGGTTTGAGAATAACCTTGCCGAGGCATTCTCTACCCCCTGGGTTTTAAGCGCCAGAGCATGTTTGCGAATAAAGTTTTGCTCAATCGGCTCATCTGCCCCAGCCGCCCGTAAAAACAGATCGTCCAGTAGCTCCAAAATATTCACAAAGCTATCGCGAAAGATCCCCGACAGATTTGCCAACACATCGATGCGCGGGTGATCTAGCTGGTCCAGGGGGAGCAGCTCATAGCGCACGATCCGGCCTGTCCCCTCCTTGACAGGGGCGGCTCCCACCAGCTCTAGCAAAATCCCCAGGGATTCCCCCTTGGTTTTGATCGCATCGAGCCCCCAGAGCATCACCGCCACGGTTTCTGGATAGTGGCCCGAGTCCTCTAAATTTTGAGTGAGAATTTTTTGAGCAATCAGCCGCCCTCGCTCGTAGGCAGCCGGTGATGGCATCCGATAGGGGTCCAGCGCGTGGATATTACAGCCCGTCGGCAAAACCCCTGGCCCATCCCGCAGCAGGTCTCCCCCCGGTGCCGGGGGGATGTATTCTCCATTCAGCCCCCGCAACAGATTGGTCAGCTCGTTAGTCGTTTGCAAAAGTCTTTCCCGAATCAGCAGGGCTTCTTCTAACTGTTGCGGATCAACCTGGAGGGGGCGTATCCCCTGTTCGTCCTCGGTCTGGGCCAGCGCCTGTGCGATCGCCCCGCGAAACTCATCGTCATAGCGGTCACCAAAATACGCTTGCAGATAGCTGTCGAGCTGTGCCTGGGTAGGCGCTGCCCCCAACACATGTAGGCCCGATGAAAACAGACGATTCTCCAAATCTTGCAGGTAGTGATAGAGCGTGACCAAATATTCATCAAAGACTAGGTTGCTAAACAGGTGCAACGTCTCAGCCGAGAACTCAATGCCAAGATCGCGGGCCGCTTGAAACGGGCAGTCCGCCTCCAACCCCGAATCCACGATCTGCTTACAAATGGCAGACTTTAGCACCGCATTAGCCTGAGGATCTTCGCGATATTCTGCAATCAAATCCCGCAGGGTTAGCAGCTCTTTGTACAACCCCGCCCGCCCGTAGGGCGGCACGTTGTGAGAAATCAGCACCCCATACCCCCGCCGCTTCGCCAAAATCGACTCCGACGGATTGTTGGCCGCATAAATATACAGATTCGGCAGATTTCCCAGCAGAATGTCTGACCACGAATAGCCCGTATTCCCCAAGGGCGACCCTGGCAGCCACTCCACCGTGCCATGCATCCCAAAATGCACCACCGCATCCGCCTGAAAGTCCTGTTGCAGCCAGCTATAAAACGCCGCGTACTGTGGATGGGGTGTCAAATCACGCTCAAACATCAGCCGCATCGGGTCCCCCGCCACCCCCAGCGGCGGCTGTACCCCAATCCACACATTACCGAGCCGCACGCCCCCCAA
>JBCCRZ010000628.1:0-4013 GCA_039200855.1 Cyanobacteria bacterium P01_D01_bin.44
AAATCTTATTAAAAGCTCGTTGCCAGTCGGCACGCTTCAAACCTGACTCTGGCGTCAGAATGTCTGCAACCCGAACTTTTCCAAAAACAATAAAATCCTGACCAGTAGCTTGCTTTAAAGAATCGTAAAAAACCTTCTCTGCTGGCGAAAATAATGCTTTTTGCAAGCGGTATGAGACTGGCGCTTCAGTAGGTAGTGGCTGACCATCACCAGGATCTATCTTTAGTCTCGAAGTAGGCCGATAAGCAGTGTTTAGCTGCTTACGTTTGGGTTTGGTTCTGAGTTGGGCAGCAACAACACCCGCAAGGATTAGGGCAATTATAAAAACGCTGAGATAGACCATTCAGATAATCTCTGGGTAAAATCGTGATTACCAATTAATCAACCGTGGATAGCGTTCCCAAAATAGGCTGAGCCATATTCACCAACGTCAATAATGGACCAATTTGTTCTTGACCGTTGAGGGCCAGATCGCTGTGGCAGAGAAATAAACGCTCTGTGGTGCGGCCCAGCAGATCTTTGAGAATGCGTTTGAGTCGGTCTTCGTGCATGATTTCGGTGTCAGCGGCGGTGACGGGGCGACCAGACCAGCTTTTGAGAAAAATTGCGGAGCCGAAGAGTTCGTCTTTGCCAGTGAGCCAGCGGGGGGAGCCTGCATCGAGCCAAAACTGCCAGCGGTGGTTGAGTCGCTGGGCGCGATATTGAAACACCGTCGCCAGGGTGACACCCTGACGGTTGGGGTCCAGAGACTGCACTGGGTAGGGATTGGCGACTATTGTTCCTCGTTGCAACAGCTCGATGAAACGACCAACATCGCTGGGCTGGGTGGCGTTGGGGAGCCCACCATAAAGTTTGAGACGACCCTCGACTTCCCAGAAATATTGGGCGGTTTCCATCAGCTCTCGCAGGGCGGAGAGTTGGTCAAAGGGGAGATAGTTGCCGCGCCAGAGAAACTGTTGAATAGCGCGGTCTAGCAACATGACCGGGCTGGAGATGAGTCGCTGCTGCCGCTGTTCTTTTTGCTGGCCAAGCCACTGTAGCAGCTGCTGATAGGCTTCGTTGGCTTCAAACCCAAGGCGATCCCACCGAGGGAAGTTTTCGACCGGCAGCAGATGGGGATGCTCAACATCGGGAACGAAACAGTGGTCGGCAATTAGCTCAGCCCGCACTGGGTCAATACGGGTCAGCTCAAACCAGGGTTCGCCTGCGTCCATATCGGGGGCCTGACTGAGCACCACCAGCATCTCGGCCACCGCGTCGCGATCGCACAATCTACCCACCCCCGGATACACCAGCGCCAGCAGGGTCAGCAGCGCCCGCACCAGGGGAGAACTAATCAACGGTCGCTGATCGTTGAGTGATTCAATGGCAATGCCTTTGCTGCCCAAAATCTCGATCAGGCTGTAGCGGGCGATCGCATCTAACCCTGGCCCAATCACCGCCACCTGCCGCGGTGTCACCTGGCGAGCATGGATCGCCTCAGCAATAAACTCTGCCACATCTCGCAGCAGTTTGCCCCGCGTCGTTGCCTGGAGTAAACCGACTGAATCGGGCAGTTCTGGCAACGACAAGGGATCGCTCACCCATTCCACAAAACTATCGGCCCAGGTATAGCCCAAAGCCTCCTCCGTCGGATGAGGCAGTTCTAGGATCTCACAGCTGTCTGCCAGCATAGCAATCGCGTCTGGGTCGGCTCCGACCCCCAAGCGTACTTTGCCATCGGGGTTGTAGGTAAAGGCACAGGGCCGTTCTGCCTGAAGAAAGATTTGGAAGAGGTCGGCTGCGATCGCAGGATACTCATCCACATCATCCGCCATCACCCCGCAAAATCGCTCGAGTAGCTGAGCCTGATACTGAGGCTGGGGCAACAAATGCCGCCAGAAAAGCTCAGTCATCAGCCCATAGGTCAACAGCCCCCGTGCCAGACACCAATCACGCCATTGCACCAAAGCCGTCCCCATGGCCTGCCAAACCTCCGGTGGGGCCAGGTTGGGCAGCATCCCCTGCTGTAGCATCACCGGAATTTCTTCAAGGCTAATCCCCGCTGAGGCGGCCAGCTGTAAAAAGTCTAAAATTCGCCGCACCGTCTGTGATTCACGCCAGCCCTCGACCATCAGGGTGCCGTCTGAGAGGGGGGCAGCCCAGAGCTGCGTTGCCAACAGCTGTTCATTCTCAGGGCGCAGCTTCAGCGGAAACTGTGCCTGTAGAGATAGGGTCTCGACCAGTAACGGCCAAAATAAAATCACCTCGTTTTGGATAAACCCAGCTGGGGTCGTCGTCGTGTGGGGGATTGCTCCTTGCAAGGTTTCTGTCAGCCGATTGGCCAAGGCAATGCGATTATCCCCATTCGCTGCAAATATCAGCCAGGGCTGAGCTGCCGTCGCTTCACCCACCCGCATCTGCTCAATCAGCCGAGCTGTCTTAGCACCTCGTGTCGGTCCGATTATCCAAAGCGCAACCATACCCTTGCCCCCTTTGCCTCTGGTCGGTCGGGTTGCGTACCTCAACCCAACCGACGCATCTGATTGGATCTATGCTCCTTAATAGTTCAAAGAGCCCATCTAATTGATAGGCCCTTTTGAAAAGCATATTTGATTTTAGAGTGATGCGCCGGATAAACCCTACGAAACGGCCACCACCACCACCATCAACCCTGCGATTAGACTAGCTGCGGCAATCCCGAGGATGATGTAGTTACGCTTCTCGCTAGCGGTGGGAGGCTCAGCCTCATACATCTTGGGCTCAACCGCGAAGTTATTTAAACGACCGCCTTCTTCAGTGGTGTATGGCATAGGTATTTGTTCCTTGTAACCGCATTTAATATACCTTAACAAAGGTTAGAGTCTTTACTACATTTTTTGAGAGGAAAATGTACCCTATCCCTGGCCGATGTTTCTATTGCGACAGACCCGTTAGTGCTTTCGGTGGGCACTGGTGAATTAAGGCCCTACCCTGCCGCTAAAATATCAAAAAGTGAGCGGATTCAACCCATGGCCCAAAAGCGCCAGGATAACTCCCCTAAGGCTTCTAAAAAATCGGTTTGGCCCAAGCAGGTTGCCGAGGCTTGGTCAGGGGCTGCTAACCGCTTAAAGCAAATGCTATCCGTTGATAAAATTACCCAAACCGCCACGGGGTGGCTCAGCGTTGATGAGGCCCAGGTGGCTGATATTTTGGCACGGGTGCGTTCTGAGTTGCCTACGACCGAGGCGCTGCTAATTGGCAAACCCCAGGCGGGCAAAAGCTCTATCGTCAGAGGGCTAACCGGGGTCTCGGCTGAGATTATCGGTCAAGGGTTTCGTCCCCACACCCAGCACACTGAGCGCTATGCTTACCCTTCCGATGATCTGCCGTTGCTCGTGTTTACAGATACCGTGGGTCTGGGGGATGTCACCCAGGATGCCCATGCCATTGTCGAGGAGCTAACCGCTGATTTGGAGCAGTCGGCGCGGGGGGCTCGGATCTTGATCTTGACGGTTAAAATCAATGATTTTGCCGTAGATGCCCTGCGTCAGGCGATTCAAGGGCTGCGTCGGCAATATCCTGATATTCCTTGTTTGCTGACGGTGACCTGTTTACACGAGCTGTACCCTGTCGATCTGGCAAATCACCCCCCCTACCCCCCTGATGTGAGCGAGATCGAACGCCCCCTGACGGCCCTCCAGCGGAGTTTTGAGGGGCTCTACGATCGCTGGGTAGCGATTGACTTTACCCTCGAAGGAGATGGCTACACCCCGGTTTTTTATGGGTTAGAAGCGTTGAGAGATACTTTGGCAGAGCTGCTACCTGAGGCAGAGGCTAAGGCCCTCTATCAGCTTTTAGATGAGCAAACAGAGGCCGCTGATCAGCTGGGCAACCTTTATCGCGACGTGGGGCGGCGTTATATATCGGCCTTTGCAATTATGGCGGCAACCCTAGCGGCGGTGCCCCTGCCTTTTGCCACCATGCCCGTGCTGACGGCCTTGCAGGTCTCTATGATCAGCGTCCTGGGTAAGCTCTATGGGCAAACGCTGTCG